>JAFGFK010000041.1 GCA_016931135.1 Candidatus Sumerlaeota bacterium
CCGATCAGCGCCAGGGGAAGCGTGATCAGGATGATCAGGGGGGATACCAGGGAATTGAAGAAAAACGCCATGATCAGATAAACCGCGAGAATCGCGAGCCAGACCAGTTTTTTCCATGTGACGCGAGAGGTTCTTGCCTCTTCCAGGGTTCCGGATAGATAGGCGCTGATCCCTGCGGGGAATTTTTCATCACCCAGGTTTTTCTGGAGTTCCTTGAGTTTTTCCTCCTTTGCCTTCGCCATCTCGGGTCTTTGATATGTCGGCTTCAGATTGAACCCGACATACAGTTGCTGCTGACGGTTTTTCTTTACGATATAAGGGGATCTGTGCGTTACGGCAAAGGAACCCAGGTGATCCAGCGGAACCATCCCCCCCCCCTCGAGCGGCACCAGGGTGCGCTTCAATTCGCTCAGGGTTTGCCGGACGTCTTCCTCTTCTTCCCCTTTTTCATCCGATATCACCCGCACCGTGATCCGGCGTTCCACATCTTCTTCCTTGATAACCAGCGCGGTTTGTATGCCTCCCTTTCCCCTTGCCTGGAAAAAGGAACGCAGGCTTTCCTGATCCGCCTTCATAACCTGAAACAGTTCCAAGTCGGGATAAAAGTGCGCCTCCGGCTCCCCAAGGGGCGTTTCGATTTCGACTTCTGCCGCGATTTCCTGCTTTTGCAGGAATTCTTTAACTTTCTGCCCTCCCAAGCGCATGGCTTCCCTGTTATCGCCTGCTATGACCACTCTTTCCTGAAAACCCCTGCGCCATACGCCGGATGACTGCCTGAACGAGGCTCCGGAGACCTGAGGAAACTGCCAGAAACGAAAACCGCTGTTCTGGTCGCCCGATCTCAGCTCCCTGTAAGCGTTATGAAAATCCCAAGTCATGAATTTCTGATATTTCTTGTTGATCTTCAAAACGATCTCTCCTCCTTCTTTCGAAAAGCGGGAGGAAAAGGAGTCAAACACATCGGACTTTTTCACGAGATCCGCCACCTGGGCTTCTTTTTCGAGAAAAAATCGATCCGTCTTTTCCAGGTCGTATCCCAGCGGCGGTTTGCCGTACAAGGTCAACTCCTCCGCCTTGCCCCACCTTTCCATCATCCGCTGAAAAGCGATCTTGACGGATGCGGCGACAAGGGTAACGCCAAGAACAATTAGGATGATCGCAAAAAGTTTCACGGGATGGCGGAGTGATCCCTTGGCGCAATAAAAGACGAACTCCTTGATGAAATTTCGGGGCGGCTGGTTCGGTTTTTGCCAGGGATTCCATTTCACCCGGAGAGAATCGGGGGAAAGAATCCTTCTGCGGGAGACCTCTCTTTTCCGCAGGGCTTCGGATGTTTTTCCCGCGCCTTCAGGTTTCTTCCCGCGCCTTCGCGCGGTCGCTTCTATCACCTTCGATGTCAGCATCGGAACTAAAGTGATGGCGATCAGAAGGCTTGCGATCATCGGGAATACCAGGGAAAGCGCCATTTCCTTCATGACCATGACCATGATATCATCAATAAAAAGCAGGGGGACAAAAACCACAAGGTTTGTGGCTGTTGAAACGAGAATGGCGCGCGCCACCTCGCGGGATCCGCGCCATGCCGCCTCTTTTGGAGGCTTGTTCCTCTGAAAATGGCGGAATACGTTTTCCACCACCACGATGGAATTGTCCACGAGCATGCCGACTCCTGCAGCAAGCCCCAGAAGGGATAAAATGTTGATGGAAAGTCCTGCGGCGTACATGGCGTTGAAGGTAATCAGGATGGATGCCGGGATTGCCGTTACTACGATCAGGGCGATGCGGGCGCTCCTCACAAAAAGGAGAAGCACCGCCAGGGCGACGATCGCCCCGATCCCCGCCATTTTGGCTACGCTTTTGATCAGACGCTCCAGGATTTCCGCCTCATCCCACACAATCGTCAGATCGAAACCTGGGGGCAATTCCTTTTTGATTTCCTCGATGCGCCTTCTCACCCTCTTCGCCATCTGTATGGTATTGCGATCCTTTTCCTTGCCAACGCTCACGCGCACCGCCTTTTTCCCATTGTAGCGGTATACGCTTTTTGACTCCTCCGCCTTTCTCTCGGGTTCCACCAGATCGGAGAGCGGCAAAATCCCCTGTTCATCGATCCGCGTATCGAGAAGATCCTCCAGAGTGGAAATCCGGGATATTATCTGGACATCGTGCAGATATCGCCCATCCCGCAGGCTTCCGAGCCACATCTTGTCTTGTGAAAGGCGGTTCAGTCTGTTCACCATCCCGTTCACATCGACGCCCTGAGCGACAAGGTAATCCTGGTGGGTTTCCAGCGTGATGTTGGGAAGCATTTCCCCCTCGACTTCAACCTGGGAAATGCCGTCTATGCTTTTGACCCTGCGGCGGATCAGGTCGCCGCCCGATGCAGTGCGGAACTCCTCTCCCACAGGAACGGAAAGAATGAGTTCCATCAGGCGCCCTGAGATTTCATCCGTGGAATGCGGGATGATCATGGCGCTCATACGGCGCGTCTGGCTGGCAGTCCACTTGTTGACCTTGTCCTGGAGTTCGATCACGCGGAACCGCATGTCCGTTCCCTGTTCAAACCAAGCGTAACCCCAGAATTCGCCGGAGCGGGTATAGGAATAGGACTCCTTGAGCCCGGGGAGCGACGCCACCATTTTTTCAAAGGGACGCGTGATTTCATCATTGGTCTTTTCCGGGGGAAGGTCCGCTTCTTCGGTTCTTGCCGCATAATACATGGAGGGAAACGTGATATCGGGGAGTTTCTGAACGGCAAGTTCCCTCCAGGAGACGATCCCGAGGAAAACAAGTCCCAGCGAGATCATCAGGGTTGTAACCGGGCGGTTTATGGCTGTCTTTGTAACAATCATAGGCAATGTAAAATGAAAAATGTAAAATTATAAATTAAAAATGAGAAAAATATAGATACTATGGCAATGGATTTTAATTTCTCTCATTTTTCATTTTAAATTTTTACATTAATTTCTTTTCCGTTCTCAAGATATCAACCGGAATGCTGATGTCTAATATCCAATCCCTTCGTTTTTCATCCCACGCGGGTTTCGTGAGGATCCATCCATTGGGATCGAGTATGATTGTCTGGGGAAGGGCTTTGGTTGTCGTGTTCCAGGTAACCGTTTCGCCCGCGCCGATCCACGCCTCTCCCGTAACGGGTCCCTTCGAGGTTTCCACCCAAACCGGAACCGGCATCCTGCCTGTTCCCACATTGGTGAATTGCGCCTCGACGTCATAAAAGGTTTCTTCTTCATCATCGCTTGTTCTCATTCTGGCTCGAGCATAATCAATGCGGTAACTGGGGAGCCCGGTTTCTTTCTTTGTCCAGTAATCAAAAAACCAGTCCAGGGATTTACCGTGAACCTTTTCCGCAGATTCCCGCATAAGTTCCGGCGTCAAAATTACCTTTTGAGACTTTTCGCGAAGATCGGTCATCATGTCGATCCACGCATCATGCCCCATAAGAAGGTAAAGCATCTGGAACAGGGGGATCATCCCCTGATTCAACATGTCCCTCCGCGTCACTCCCGCCGTTTGCATTGCCATCTTGGCATCCTGATGTCTGTTAAAGGGCGCATAGGGGAATGGTTCAAACTGTCCGATCCCGAATATCCCGTTGTTCAATCCCTTGTGAATATTCTGGCGCAATAACATGACCAATTCCGGAAAATCGTCCCTGGAATTAGGACCCCTCCCATAAAAGGTCTGGAAAAACAACTCCATCGACATTTCTCTCATAAACCTGTTCAAATTTTCGAATAAATTGTCTTGCCACCACCGGTTTCTCCAAAGCCGGACGCGAATCCTCTTGATCTCATCCAGCTGGTAATCCATCTGGCTCCCGCTTATCCAAATGATAACGGGTTCGGAAGGGGAAATCCTGTACAATGCGCAGAATTCCTCGATTACGGGAACCGCCCCCTCCAGTATCTCCCGTAAAAGTTTCGCCTTCCTTTTCTCAACAACAAATCGAATGGGGATATGGGAATCCTCCAGTTCAACGATTTCTTCGTTCTCGTTGAGAAAAACTATTTTGCTGTTACATCCATTCCGGATAGCGGGAATATCGAAATGGTAGGTTGCCTGGGTTTCTTTTCTCCAGAATTTCCATTTTTCTTTTTCCGGTTCTTTCTCCGACCTGTAGGGGGGAACCGGGCTGTCCACCATTTGCAGACTTTCCGGTACGCTCAAAGCAATGTGAGCGGGAAATAATTTTTTTTTGTCAAACCAGAGAAAATCGACCGATGATTCATGTAATGCGGGTTTCTTCTTATCGAGAAACTCAAAACCGCGCGTATGAATCATGGTTTGATAGGATTTCCCGGTTTCCGCCTTGAAGGATTTATTAAGAGACGCCTGAATGATCAGGTTATATTCCCTTCCCTCCTCCAGCGATTGGAACTCTCTTGCCTCGATATAATAATTCCAGTTCCATTTAACAAACGGAACCTTGCGTCCCTCCAGAATAATGGCATCCATTTCATAAGCCCATCTTCCCCAGGGATAGATCACGGCAAGGGTTTCGCTGGCGCTCTTATCGTGCGTGAATGTATATTTCGTTGTCAGGTTTCCATCCTTGAAAATCGTTTCATCCCGGATGACGTTTATCTTCACGAGGTTGTCTTCTGAAATTTTATTGGGATCGTATCTTTCCTGCGGTTTGAAATCTTCCTTACTGGAAAGGTTGCCCTGCGATTTTACTTCCCTTAACATCAGGAAGTTCTGCCACCGGGGGCGGATCATAGGCCATCCGGTTTTCGCCATAATTACGCTGAAAAGCAAAAACAGGATCAGATGGCTTTTAAGTCCTACATGCGGATCGATCTTGAGATCGCAAGCCATCTTGAGAAAGGTCGGGATATGATACCAGCGCCTTCCATAAGTTCCCAGTACCTTTCGCTGAGGCTCTGTTCTCCTGAGATGATAACACGTAAGAAGGAGGAATAAACAGGAATACGCAGCCGAAAGGGAAAAATTAAACCAGTCCGCAAACTGCATGAGGGAAATATGATACTGGTTTTCCATTTCTCCGATTTTTCTCCAATATTTCTCTGAAAAAAGGGAAACCATGGGGACAAAGTTATGCGCCCATCCATCCTGACCAGGAACATTAAGCAAAGGACTGTTGGCAAGAAGGATCGTTGCGCCAAAAATAAAACCGAGAATGATGAGCGCCGCGATGTTATTCTTGAAACAGGCGCGAATCCATATAGAGATGGAAAGAATGCAGCAAATACCGGGTATAAAACAAAAAAGAAGGATATGGAAAAGCGGCTTCAACGGATATTCCGCCTCAAACTGCCACTTGATAATCAAGCCCGGAACAAAGAAGATAATCATCAAAGGGAACAGCAAACTGACAAGCGCAGCCAGCATCTGCCCCAGAGCCAGGATAAAGGCGTGAAACGGCCGGGTCATCAGGATCGAGTGCATCCCGGTTTTCCGGATTCTCCCCATGGGATAGAGTCCTGTAAAAACAACTGCCAGCAGATAAAATGGCAAAGACTCCAAATTCAGAAACGCCCGGGAGGGAAGCAATTCCTGTTGATAAAGCGCGTCCTGGTAAAACCCGAACGCAACCAGGCCGGCAATAAGGCACATCCCCTTGAATCGCAGAGATTTTACCTGCATCAAAAGTTCATATCTGAAAATTGTGAGAAGGTCTCTCACAATGCGTCCTCCCCTTTCTTTCCTTTTGAAACAAAAATCCAACGGAGCGCCCTGCGAAAAACGCTCAGCGCATCCTCTACGCAAAGATAAATCCCCGGCAGAAACCAGAGCGTGAGAAGCGTGGAGGAAACCAGTCCTCCCATGACCGCAACCGCCAGGGGGCGTCTCAGCTCGGCGCCTTCCCCGAATCCCATCGCCAATGGGAGCAGCGCCAGAATCGTCGTGAGCGAGGTCATCAATATCGGCCTGAGCCTCTGGCAACCCGCCTGCACAACCGCTTCGAATAAAGTTCCCGCCTCGTTTTTCGAACTCCGTACCTGCCGTATCCGATCCATCAGAACAATCGCATTGTTCACCACGATTCCCGTCAACATGACGATTCCGATATATCCCATGAGATTCATGCTTATCTTTGTGATGAGGAATCCGAAAACCACCCCTGAAGCGGCAAAGGGAATGGAAAGCATGATGGTCAATGGATGGATCAGGGATTCCAGGATGGCGGCAATTACCATGTAAACCAGGATCACGGAAATAACCAAGGCAAAGAAGAGTTTCTGGAACGAATCGCGCCGCTGGACTTCCTCCCCACTGTGATTCCAGTACGCCCCGGAAACCCAGGGAAGCCGATCTAACGTTTCCCGGATGGAATCCACGGCGTCCTGATAACGAACATTCTCCAGGTCCGCCATCACGAGCAGGGTGCGCTCCTGATTGATGCGCATGATCTCCCGTATTCCCCGCTCCCTTCGCAGCCTTACAAGGTTTACCAGTTTCTCCTTATACCCCTGGGAGGAAACGATCTGGAGATTCATAAGCCCCTCCAGCCCGTCTTCTTCCACGCGCGGACTTTTCAGGATAATCCCCATATCACCCTGATCCAGTTTCAGTTTGTCGCTTTTCTCCCCTTTGAGATAGGCTTGTATCTGCGCGTTAATGTCCGATATTTCAAACCTTCCTTTTTTCATGGCGTCGCGATCCGGCTCCAGGAGATATTCCTCCTCTCCAAGTATCAGGTTTGTACGAATATTGACAAGACCGGGCAGATTCTTCATTGCCTCATAAACCATAACGGTTGATTCGCGAATCTCCTGCAGGCTTTCCGCATGTACCTCTACGGCAACGTCTCCGCGCTCCTTTCCCAGGAGTTGCTGGAGATATTCATTCCTCGATTCAAAGCTGCACTTGAGATCCCGGATATCTTTTGCCTTTGATCTAAGGAGATCTATGATGTCCTTTGCATCGAGTTCCTTCAGAATATTCGGATTGAGAACAACCTCCATCCGGGAGGAATGGGAACCCAGAATCTTCTCCCCCGCAGCGCTGACGCTTCCGGATTCCATCCCGACCGTTGTCGTGACAGATTGAACCAGGATAAAGGAACCCAGATACTTTCCCAGTTTCCGGGCAATCTTTTCCCGGTCTTTTTCCGCTTCCTCAAGGCTGATAAGGCTCTGTAAATTGTTCCCCCATTTCTTTGTCAAAAGTATCTCTTTCAATTCCGCAATCGCGGGATGAGCGGAGTTTTTCACCTCAAGATCGGCTATCCCCTCCATGACAGAACGGATAAATATACTGTTCATGCCGGAAATCGTCCACTCCTCGTAAGCCTCGAGAAGGGGGGCAAGTTCTTCATCCCGGTAACGCAGTGAAAGCAGCGGCTCTTCCATCCGGGTCGCCACTTCTTCCGTTCGCTCCAGGGAAGTCCCCAGGGGCATCTCAAGAAGAAGGGAAAAACGTCCCGCAACGGACTCGGGGAAAAAGCGCATGGGAATGTCTCTGGAGATGCGCCAGGTCGCTCCCATGATGAAAAGAAAAAGGAGAAGAAGAAGCCACCGCATTTTCAGCGAAAGCGTCAGAAACTTGTTATAAAATCTTGTCAGCCCTTCCTGTTCGTACACGCGCCCCTTCCGGATTCGGGCTGCAAGCATCGGAAGCAAAACCAGTCCCACAAGAAGCGAAACCAGAAGGGAGTAAACAACAGTCAAAGCCTGATCGCGAAACAGAATTCCCGCAATGCCATGCACATAAACCAAGGGAACAAACACCACAATGGTTGTGAGCGTAGCTGCCGTAATGGCAAGGGCGACTTCTTTCGCACCGATACACGCCGCCTCTATAGGCGAAGAGGCGTCCACCCGGTGGCGAAATATGTTTTCTATCACGACAATTCCATTATCCACCAGCATCCCGGCAGCCAATGCCAAGCCCCCAAGAGTCATAATGTTAAGCGAAAGTCCTTGAAAATGCATCAGGCTGAATGTGGCGATGATGGATATGGGAATGGCGACCCCCGTGATAATGGTGGCGCGTAAGTTGCGCAGGAAAACCCAGAGCACGATCATTGCCAGGATCATTCCAATAAGGGCATTGTTGATCAGCTCCCTGATCGCGGTTTCCACCTCCAGCGAACGGTCAACCGCGATCTTGATTCCAAGGTTCCCGCGCCGGTTCAAATCCATCACCATATTTCGAACCAGGCGCGCGGTTTGAACGGCATTCACATCCGGCTCCCGGTAGATGTCCATGGTTACGGTCTCGACTCCATCCTGGTGAACGCGAACCTCATCCCTGGAAAAATCGATCCGAATATCCCCCAGATCCTCCAGGTGAAGCGGATATCCCTCTACAAGGGTAATCAGGCATTTCCGGATGTCATCGACATTCTCGAATTTGCTGATGAACTTCAAGACCATCTGTTCATTGCCCTCGATCACATGCCCGCCCATCGCGCTTATGTTATTCCTCTTGATGGCATTCATGACCGCATCGGTAGTCAGTCGATACTGGGACATGATATCCTCATTCAATAATACGGAAACCTCCTGGTATCTTGCCCCATTAGTCTTGACATACGCAACGCCCTTCACGGTCTCCAGTTTAGGCCTCAGGACATTTTCCACAAGACTGGTTACCTGAACCCGGTCCACTCGTTCATCCATGGTGGATGTTTCACCTGATGGGGAAGGCGTCGCGGTTTTGCGCAAGGTAAAAGCCAGGGTCAAAAGCGGCTCCGAGTTGGGATCAAAACGATAAACGTCCACCTGCGCCACATTCTCCTTTGTCTCGAGCGTTCCCACATTTTTCTTCACATCCAGGTAGGCAAACTCCATATCCTGCCCCCAGTGAAAATCAACGTGGAGGACAATGCTTCCCTCGCGGGAGTAACTGGTGATCTCCGATACGCCCTTGATGGACGCCAGCTGGCGCTCGATATCGCTGGTCAACGTTCGTTCCGTTTCCTCCGGCGTCAGTCCCTTTGTATTGATGATCACCGTTATTCTGGGGGTTTGAATATCCGGGAACAGATTCAGGGGAAGCTTGCGATAGGAAAGATACCCCATGAGTATCAGCGCCATGAAGAACATGCTGACCTTGATCGGGTTTTCTATAAAATTCTTGAAATTCATGAATGAACGTTCTCCTTCAGAGAATCCACCTTTCGGTCTTTTTCAATCTCTCCTTAAACCAACTCATAAAAATAAAAACAAAAAGGAATAGTATGATCCTGTTTATAATCAGAACCAGCGTCTTTACATAGGATGCCATATCCTCATCATAAGGATTGATGAAAAAATTGTAATAATCACTCCAGGGCAGGCGCGCCTCTTCCAAAAGGGCGGCGAAAATCCAGATCAAGATGACCGATATGACGCCCGTCGCCAGGGAATTATGAACAAAAGACGTGACTGTACATGTTATCGATACAGAAAAAAGCGCACAGCTCATACAGAAAAAAAGATAGATAAACGCGCGATACGCGGGGATGTTCACAAACCAGGTATAGCCAATAAAAAAGGGGAGGCTTAAGATTATCATCCAGAAAAGACTCACCCGCATCTTGAACCAGATCAAACGCCATAGATTGGGAATCCGCATCAGGAGCAGCTCGAAGGTGCGATCCTCGCGTTCCGTTTCCCACAAATTCATGTGGAGAATCACGGCAAGGGCGTTGCTTTGAATGATAAGAAATAGAAAAACCTCTTTTTCCTTGAAGGTTTGTTCTTTTACGGTTGCCACCGTAAACAAAAAAAACATGGCGCCCAGTATCAGGAGAATAGTACGGGAGAAAATCATCCGCGTCTGCACCCAGAAATGATTCAGCAGGTCGCGCCACCCAAGCGAGAGTCTCCGCTCGATGATCCCTTCAACTTTTTTCCTCCAACTCCGGGGAATAAAGCTGGACATCTGGTCCTTTTCAGCCCGCTTCGCCAATGCGTTCCTCCATCTTCAAACTCTTGTCGCGTCGAAGTGGCGTCTCTGCGCCACGAAGACGGA
>JAFGFK010000397.1 GCA_016931135.1 Candidatus Sumerlaeota bacterium
AGTGGCGGTGTAGCTCAGTTGGTTAGAGCATGCGGCTCATATCCGCAGTGTCGGGGGTTCGATTCCCTCCACCGCTACCATTTTATTCAAACTATTCATCTTCCGGTTTGGGAGCGGTCATTTCGGTTCCCTTTAATTGTCTTTCCGTATGCCCCTGGATATTGACGTCATCCTCCCCCAGGGGTTCCTTTGTTCCGGGTTTTCCCCAATCCTCCCTGTAATTACGGTCCCATTCGGGGCGGTAGGGGTAATACTGTTCATTTGTGTGTTTTCGGAGATCTCCTATGACATGGGAGGGTGATTTATCATGAACAAAGAGGTATCTCACCCAATCGGAGTATCCGCGTTTCCGGAGCCGGATGAGGTGGTTGCCGTATGACAGATAGACCTTCTGGGAGGTTTTTCCAATAGGACGTCCATCGATGTAGAGTTCGGCGTCATCCGGAATGGAAGAAAAGAGGATTTTCTTTTCCCTTACGGAGCGTCTGAAATAATCATCGCCTTCATACCATCTGGCGCGGACATAAAAGGAAGTATAGCTTTCGGCGTAGTCTCGGTAGGGAGGTACGGGGCGAACCGGTCGTGGGGAAATCTCGAGCCCCTTTTGACGCCCGGGTTTGGAATCAGGGAAATCCCTTCTATGCTGCGTTTCGTCGGTTTTGCGGGATGGGTAATCGTCGAATCGTTCCTGTTTGTAATCCGGATGATATTCCTTTTCCGCGAGTTTTGATTCCAGTTGATTTTTGAATCCCTCGAATCCATGGGGATGGCGTGGAAAGGGGTCCGAGCGGTCGAACCGTTCGAAATCCCGCAAAAAGGGAAAGCGCTCGCTCACCCCGACAACTCGGAGATATTCCCTTCCCTGAGGGCCCGTTACTTCGAGGCGATAACCATAATCCGGAATGGAATAGGTTTGTCCTGCCTTTATGTGGTTATCCCGATCGAAATAATTGGGGAAAATCTGGCGGCTGGAGCCGTTGGTATCGATATCGAAGATATAAACATAACAATCACGATTTGAGTGAAAGAAAATGCGAATATCCTCTCCCACGTAATAATCCGGCTGATTGGCCCAGATATCGATCTGGAAGTTGACATCGGGTTTTACGATAATGGATCGTTCCCTCCCCCGTTTTGCCTCGAGGGAATTGGGGGAAAGGGCGGTTTTGGCGTCAACGGGAAGGTTGAAGGATAGAAGGGCAAGGAGAAGAAACGAAGCCATTAAAACCTGGGATTGAAATTTCATTTTTTTCATGTTAGTTCTCCTTTCCGAATCAATACTTTAAAGATATGTTATGCCAGATGCGTGCCAGGCGCAATATTATTTAACATAGGGCGTAT
The DNA here is from genome assembly GCA_016931135.1 of Candidatus Sumerlaeota bacterium. Classification (GTDB taxonomy): domain Bacteria; phylum Sumerlaeota; class Sumerlaeia; order MWCT01; family MWCT01; genus JAFGFK01. Next base: position 1,342 of record JAFGFK010000397.1, read on the forward strand.
CAACATTCCATAAAACGAGATCAAGGATTTGATCGATATTTGAACAGGGGGGAATGTCCGATTTCCGGTCAAATCTTGTCAGAATTCATAATGAATGTTTCGGGATTTCCCTTGTTTTTGTATCTGTTCCGTAATATCCGCAGCTATCACCATGGCGCCGGTGACTATTCCGTTGGAATCTATGATAGGTGGAATGTTGACATCGTACCATATTTCCCGGTTGGGTGTTTTCGTGCAATGCTGTGTGGCAAACGCCCTGCCGGAACGGATCACCTTTCTGATTTGCTGCATGTGGGAGTCTGCGACTTCTTGAGGGAAGAGTTCCCACATGGTTTTACCGAGGAAATCCTGAGGATTTCCCCCCAGGACTTCCGCCGCCACGCGATTCATGGTCAAAAGGACGCCATCCTTGTTAAAAGAGACGATGACGGCGTTGGCGTTTTCCACAAGGAGTCGGTATTTTTCCTCGCTTGCCTTGATGGTTTGTTCCGCCAGTTTCCGATCCGAGATATCCCTGGCAAAACCGCAGCCCACATCTTTGCCGTTATATACAATATGGTTAACGCTGATTTCCACAGGGATTATCTCGCCGTTTTTCGTGATCCAGGTCGTTTCCTTCACCATATATTTTTTCTTTTTGAGAATGGCGATTTTATCCAGCATGGTTTTCCGAGTATAGTTGGGGTCGATCTGGTAAATTTTCATTTTAAGAAGTTCCTCGAGGGAATAACCAAGCAGCCGGCAGCCTGACTCGTTGATATAAAAAATGGAGCCGTCTGGATAAAACCAGATAATGGTATCAGATATATGATCGAGGGTATATTGGGCGAAATGGAGGGCTTTATCGGTCAACTGAATCTGGGAGAGGTCCCGGAACGCGCCCATGACGCACAGGGGTTTGCCATCATCGTCGCGGATCAAGTTTGCGGTGACATGAACATCGAAGGAGGAGCCATCCTCCCGCACGGCGGTCAATTCCCCCATCCATTCCCCATTCCCAATGACCTGTTTGTAAGCCTCACGGGATTTTTTATCGTTTTTGAAGAAATAAGTATATTGTTTTCCCACTATTTCTCTCAGATCGTCATAATCCCAGAGTTCCAGCGTGGAGCGGTTGGAATAGATGAGTCTTCCCTCGAGATCAACGAAGGTTAGAGGGGTGAGAGAGCTGGCGACCGCCTGATTTTTGATTTCGAGTTCCCGGTAAAATGCGACTCTAGTCAAGGCTCCGGCGCAATGATCGGCGAAACTTTGCAGGAGTCTTAGATCATGTTCATTGTAGCGATTGGGGGCGTAGCTTTGAACGGACAGGGCGCCGATGACATCGCCTTTCCAGATGATGGGGGCAAACATGAGGGAGAGGGAGAGGCGTTTTTCGACGCCAAAGGGAATGAGAGGGCTTTTTGCGGGCGCTTTTTTCCGGTTGATCAGGCGAGGCTTGCCATTTGCATAAAGGGGATAAAGTTTATATAATTTTCTTTTGGGTTCAAACGAAATGGGAATCGGCACGTCTTGATCCGGAGGCATGTCTTCCTGATAAAGGTCAATCAGGGCGTTCTGGGAACGGTCATACATGGAGAACCAGAAGGCGTGATGGTTAAAGATCATTCGCGATTCATCGGCGAGGATTTTGCCGAGTTCCTGGGGTTTGACATGAAATGTCAATTTCTGGGATAGTCTCTGGAGGGCTTCCTGTTGTTTTTCCATAAGTTTTCTAAAGGTAATATCGTGCAGGATGCCGAAGGAGCCTGTAACGCGCCCGGTTTCGGGATTTCTCATAGGGAGGGAGCAATCGCTGAGCCAAACCTCGTCGCCGGCGGGATTGATGATTTTATAATCGGCGCGATAGCGTTCGATCACGCCCTTGCGGAAAGCGTCTCCATATTGATAAGGGTTTGTTGGGGCATCCGGATCGGTGACAACGATTTCGTAAATATAATTCCTGAATTTTTCAACGGTCAAATCCCTGAGGGGAACGCCTCCCAGCGACTCTTCATCTTCGCAGAGAAATTCATACCTGCTATCATCGAAATGACATATATAGGGAATTCCGTTATCATTGCGAATGACCTTTCGGTAAACTTCGTGAACATTTTTCAGTTCTTCTTCCGCGCTTTTGCGTTTTGAGATATCCCGAAAAATGGCATAGTGGAATTCCTGGTTTTCCAGTTTCAGAAAATTGACGCAAGCTTCCACGGGGAAAAAAGAACCGTCCTTTTTTTTCATGTTTCCTTCAATCAGAACGGACTTTAATCTTTTGACTTCTTCCCAACCTGAACGCCATTTTTTGCCTTTATAGGGGGGATCGATGTCGCTTACCTTGAGGGAAAGGAATTCATCCCTGGAATAACCGAAGAGGCTGCAGGCTGCGTTGTTCGCATAGATAATGCGTCCTTTTGGAGAAATCCAGAAGATGGCGTCGCGAACTTTTTCAATGGAGAAATGCGCCATACGCAAGGCTTTATCAGAAAGGTTTTTGGCGGTGACATCCTGGATAAAAAACATGATTTGTATCGGTTTTCTCTTTTGATCATACACGAGGTTTACAGAAACCATGGCGTCGAAAAGGGACTTGTCACGGCGCAGGGCTTTGATTTCCCCTGTAAACCATCCCCTGATTTTGATATCCCTGAAGATTTTTGCGACATCGTCTTTATTGTTCCAGAACGTAAAGAAGGGCTTTTGGAAAACTGATTCTGTGGATTCATAATCCCACAGGGAAAGAAAGGCGCGGTTGACATAAGATAAAGTTCCATCCAGGTTCACCATGGCAAGGGCGTTGATGGAAGATTCAATGGCATAATGATTCAACCGGAGGGATTCTTTGATACTGAGTCTGGCGACGGCGCCGCTGCAGAGATTGGCGAGAGATTTGAGAATTTCAAGGTCTCTCTTATTATACTGATCCGGGATGTAAGAGCCGATGGAAAGAGAACCGATCATATTATCTTCCCAGAAAACAGGAACGATCATCAGGCTGCGGCTGAGACGGGATTTGTATCCGAATTGATCGAGGCGGGACTTGACAGGTTCCTTATTGCGATTGATCAGAAGGGGTTTTATCGTGAGGGTTTTAATGGTCGATTCGGAGATGGTCTTGATTTTTTCCCTTTCAAAGACGACCGGATTTTTGCCGCCTTGTGGCGTATCCTGGGAAAGAATGGTCAAAATCTGACGTTTATCCTTGTAATAGAGAAAGAAGGCGAAGCTGTGATAATCGAAGAGGCGCCTGCATTCTTTAGATAAGACGTCTGCGAGGTCGCGAAGAGAAAGGAATCCGATGAGTTTCTGGGAAAGTCTATGAAAGATTTCCTGTTCCTTCTGGGCGCGCCGGAGTTCTGTCACATCCATGGCAAAGCTGGAAACGCCGGAGATATCGCCCTTTTCATCATAGAGAGGCTGCGCCAGGACATCGAGAATAAAATGTTCGAACGAATAATCATAACGCACGACATTGCCTTTGAGCGCGCTCTGGTGGGCTTTGATCGCGGTTTTGAGGTCTTTCCAGTGAGGGGCGGAATAGTCAAAGAGGGATTTGCCTGTTTTCCAGCGTTTTCTGATTCTGGAAAATATTTCACCATTGCCGCCGATAATGGTAAAACGAAGGGAGGCGTCGGTCTTCCAGTAAATAATGGGGGTATCTTCCAGGAAAGTCTCGATTATGTTCCGATTCCGATTCGACTGTTTCAGAATGTCATCCTTCCGGGATTTTTTTCCATAAAAGGAAGCGTTTGACTTGTCCTGAGCCTTAAATTTTCTCATCTTCTCCCTTTTCATGGAAAGAACACTCCTTCCGGATAAGACGTCCCTGTATGTATGAAGAAGGATGCGGCGCCCTCCCCTACAGGCGTCCCTGCGTCAAAAAAAAATGGAAAATAATAATGTCAAGATTTTGGATAAATGAATAACATTAATATTTCTCTACTTCAATAAAAAAATATAGGGGCATGAAAAAAAATTGAACTTGCGCGAGCAGATCGAAAATTATATAGAAATCCGATTATTATAAAGGATAAGACATAATCGTTCATGTTTCAAATTGAATAATATCAACCTCCGCAAAAGGCGGGGAAAAGGGGCGTGACTGTTATGGCATTGGCGACATTTGATTTCGAGAAACCGATTGTCGAGCTGGAACGGGAGATTTCCGATCTTTTATCCCGAGAGAATGAACCGGGTATATCCAGAAAAATCAAAGCCCTGGAGCAAAAACTGGAAAAAACCAAAATCGATATTTATTCCAAACTGACGCCTTGGCAAAGAGTCCAGGTGGCGCGACACATGGCAAGACCTCATTCGCTCGATTATATCCAGTCGATCTTTACGGAATGGACGGAAATTCACGGAGACAGGTGCTTTGCGGATGATATGGCTGTTGTAACCGGTTTTGGAAATATAGGCAATCAAAGCGTAACCGTCATTGGGCAGCAAAAGGGGAAAGACACAAAGGAAAACCTGGCGAGGAACTTTGGAATGATGCATCCGGAGGGTTACAGGAAAGCCATGCGGGTGATGCGCATAGGAGAGAGATTCAACCTCCCCATCATCATATTTATCGACACGCCCGGCGCCTATCCGGGAATCGGGGCTGAGGAACGGGGACAAGCCGAGGCGATTGCGCGCAATATCCGGGATATGTTTACCCTGAGCGTTCCGATCCTGATCATCATTATCGGGGAAGGGGCAAGCGGAGGCGCCCTGGGAATCGGCGTGGGAGACTATATCCTGATGATGGAGAACGCCTGGTACTGCGTGATTTCCCCAGAAGGGTGCGCCTCGATATTATGGCGCGATCGCGCCATGGCGGCGCGATCGGCAGAGGCGTTGAAACTGACGCCTCCGGATTTGCTGAAGCTCGGCGTCATCGATGAGATCGTCCCCGAGCCCCTCGGGGGCGCACACAGGGACCCGGTTTCGTCGTTTCAAACCGTAAGAAGCGCGCTCGAGAAGCGCCTCCAGGAACTGGTTAAAATACCGGGGGATGTCCTGATCGAGAGACGGGCTCAAAAATACAGAAAAATGGGCGTTTTTCTGGAAAATAAACCCGAAAAATAAAAACAATCATCACCTTTCCATGATTTTCAAACAACCAAAATACCGGTTTTCTTCAAATTATATACCGGTTATTCCCTGGAGATGATAAGAGAGTTCAAGGAGTAAATCATGTCAGAAATAGACAGCCGTTACGATCCAACAGCGCTCGAAAAAAAATGGTATCAAATATGGGAAAAAGGGAGATACTTTCACGCGGATGAGAATTCCCCCCGAAAACCATTCACGATCGTCATCCCCCCCCCCAATATCACAGGCATCCTTCACATCGGGCATGGGTTGAACAATACGATACAGGATGTCATAATCAGAAGGAAAAGAATGCAGGGGCGCCTTGCCCTGTGGCTTCCGGGAACCGACCATGCGGGTATCGCCACTCAAAACATGGTGGAACGGGAGATTCTGAAGGAGGGAAAGAAGAAAGAGGACCTGGGGCGGGAGGAGTTTCTGCGGCGCGTGTGGAAATGGCGCGAGGAAAAGGGCGGAACCATCATCGAGCAGCTGAAACGCCTGGGTTCCAGCTGCGATTGGGAACGAATCCGTTTCACGCTCGATGAGGGATTAGCCCGCGCCGTTGGCGCGGTATTCAAGAGGCTTTTTGATGAAGGACTGGTTTACAAGGGAAGTTATATTGTCAACTGGTGTCCCCGATGCCTCACCGCTTTGGCGGAAGACGAGGTGGATTACAAGGAGCTGAAGGGGAAACTCTGGCATATCAAATACCCGGTTGCGGGAGAAAAGGATCGCTATTGCATTGTCGCCACGACAAGGCCGGAAACCATGCTGGGGGATACGGCTGTGGCGGTCAATCCGACAGATGAACGATACAGGGACCTCGTGGGAAAAGAGGCGATTCTCCCGTTATTAAATCGCCCGATAAAAATCATTGCGGATGAATTCGTAAGCAAGGAATTCGGAACCGGCATGGTGAAGGTAACGCCAGCCCATGATCCCAATGACTATCAAATAGGAAAACGCCATAAGCTTCCGGAAATCAATATTTTACATAAAGACGCTCGAGTTAATGAGAACGGGGGACCTTATGAGGGGCTGGACAGGTACGCCGCTCGCAAAAAGGTGGTGGAAGACCTCGAAGAACTGGGATTGATAGAAAAAATCGAGGATTATGTCCACAGCGTGGGGCATTGTTACAGATGCCATACCGCCATCGAGCCTTATATATCCGAACAATGGTTTGTACGGATGAAAGAGCTGGCGGAACCAGCTATAGAAGCGGTGGAACAGGGAAAAACGCGTTTCGCGCCACAGATGTGGGAGAATACTTATTTCCACTGGATGAGAAATGTGCGGGATTGGTGCATCTCGCGCCAGTTATGGTGGGGACACCGCATCCCGGCATGGTATTGCGACACATGCGGACATATCATGGTTTCCATCGATGAAGCGCCGCAAAAATGCTCCAAATGCGGATCTACTTCCCTCACGCAGGATCCGGATGTTCTGGATACCTGGTTTTCATCCGCGCTATGGCCCTTTTCCACGCTTGGCTGGCCCGAAAAGACAAAAGACCTCGCGGTTTTTTACCCGACATCGGTTCTCGTAACAGCGCACGAGATTCTCTTCTTCTGGGTGGCGCGGATGATCATGATGGGACTGAAGTTCATGGGCGATGTCCCTTTTCATGACGTTTACATCCATGCCATGGTTTTCGATGAACATACCAAGAAAAAGATGAGCAAATCTCTGGGGAACGTGATCGATCCCCTGGAGATGATCGACAAATACGGCGCGGACGCCCTCCGGATGACGCTTTGCGCCTATGCCATAAAAGGCAAGAATCTGTATCTCTCCGAAGAACGCTTTGTCGGTTACAGAAATTTCATGAACAAGGTGTGGAACGCCGCCCGATTTGTCCTCACCAACACGCAGGACCTTACACCGGAGGATATGGCTCAGGGGATTAATGAAGAACTCCTCACGCTGCAGGATCGCTGGATACTGTCCTCGTTTGCGCGAACTGTGCGCGAGGCGGACGCCGCTCTCGATGATTACAGCTTCGATCAATTGGTCAGCGCTCTTTATCATTTTGTATGGCATCGCTATTGCGACTGGTACCTGGAATTCTGCAAATCGATTCTCAATCCGGGAAATGGGGAACAGAATGAGAAAAACCGCGCATTACGCACAAACACTCAACGCATTCTGGTTTTTATTCTCGAGGGTATGCTGCGGCTGCTTCATCCGGTGATTCCGTTTATCACGGAGGAATTATGGCAGAAAATCCGGGAGAGATACAATCCGGAAAATTACGTTGGAAACGAGAAGCCGAAAGGCGCCGGGAAGAAATTTATGGAAATTCTTTCCGCTCCTTCCATCATGATTGCCAGCTGGGAACAGGCAATAGGAGAAGATTTCATCAATGACGAAGCGGAAAAGGCGCAGGAACTGGCGCGCGAGGTGATCAACGCGGTACGGAACATCCGGGGCGAGATGAACATTCCCCCCGGAGTCGCAACGGATGTTTCTATTAAAGGGGGAGAAAAGGGAAACCTGGATATCGTCAAAGCCAACAGGAATCAGCTGGATGCGCTTTTGAACGCAAAGGAACTAAGGTTGGGAGAAGACGCGCCCCAAGGGGCGTTCAGTTCAACGGGCGTTGTACAGGATTTGACCTTGTTTGTGGTTCTGCCTGATGAAATGAGGGAGGAAGAGATAAACCGGCTTCGGAAGGAACTGGAAAAATCCGAAAAGGAATTATCAACCCTGGAAACCAAGATGAAGAATGAAAATTTCGTGAACAAGGCGCCGAAAGAAATTGTGGCAAAAACCCGCGATAGGATGGAACAGGCGCAGCGTGAGAAAGGACGGATAAACGAGCAACTGGAAAGATTGACAATAAAAAATGAAAAATGAAAATTTTGAAATTAAAAATGATCTGCTCAGGGTTGTTGGAAACAGGAAAGGGTGAATGCCGGGGTGCATGAGATATATCATTTTCCTTTCGAGGTGGAAACGTCCGTTCTTGTGAAGAAGTTGGGGTTGGGGGAAGACGATCCTTTCGCCGATGAACCGAGGCGGCTTATTTTGAAGGCGCAGGAGATTGCGAAACCCCGCGCGCTGGCAAGGATCGGTTACATCGAATCCTGCGGGGATGAAGGGTTTGAACCGACAGATGGAGGAACGTCATCTACTCGGGAAATCGGCGAGCATGAGTCCTGGTTCGCTCAAAGACTGGCCCCTGGAGGAGCAGATTCCGCTGTTTTCGCTATTGGGAGATACGCGGGAGTCGATTGGGGTATCTCTTACCGAGAGTCTTCTAATGACGCCGACAAAGACGATTTCGGGCATCTGGTTTGCGACGGAGGAGAGTTTCGAGAGTTGCCAGTTATGCCCGCGGGAGGAATGTCCCGCTCGCCGCGCCCCCTATGACAAGGATTTGTATGAGAAGAAATACTACAAGAAAACCAGCGAATAAAATTGATTCAGTTATAGAATCGAAATCAATTAGATCCAATAACTTTAGTTAAAAAAGTTATAAAATATCCCTTAGCGGATAACATTATATATAAAGTTTATTGACCATCTTGTATAAGAGATATATGTTCATTGATTAGATATATGGATAATATATTTTTCAGGATTGATTTCATGAATAGAATTTCCGTAAATCCTAAATTACTTCAATGGGCTCGAGAACGGGCTGATATTCCCATTCATATATTAGTTAGATCCTTCCCTAAATACGAATTGTGGGAGAAAACTCAAGCAAGTCCCACCATGAATCAACTGGAACAGCTTGCTAAAAAAACTTATACTCCTCTGGGTTGTTTCTTTCTATCTGAACCCCCGATTGAAAAGTTGCCGATTCCCGATTTCAGAACACTAAAAGATGGCATGCCAATCCGTCCCACCCCGAACCTTTTTGATACAATTCGGATTATTCAGCATCGTCAAAACTGGTTGAGAGAATACCTTATTGAACAAGGGGAGGATACTTTACCTTTTATTGAATCTGTGAAATTAAGCGACAGGATAGAAGATGTTACTACTCGAATACGAAATGCGCTTGGGCTTCCCATGGATTGGGCTGAAAAGGAGAAAACATGGACTGATTCTCTCGTGAAATTGAGAAACGCAATTGAGAAAACCGGGATATTAACAACCTTTAATGGGGTGGTTGGGAATAATACTCACCGGCATCTGAATGTGGAAGAATTCAGGGGATTTGTTCTTATCGATGAATATGCCCCATTTATATTTGTAAACAGCTCTGATGCCAAAGCAGCTCAGATTTTTACCTTGGCTCATGAACTGGCGCATATTTGGCTCGGAGTGGGAGGAGTTTTCAATCTTCGCCAGATGCAACCTTCCGACAATGAAGCAGAAATCTTCTGTAACCAGGTGGCTGCTGAATTTTTGGTTCCAAAAGATGCCATAAAACCAAAATGGAAAGATGTCAGAACTAAAGAAAATCCATTTAACGAACTAGCGCGTATTTTTAAAGTAAGCCCGCTCGTGATTTCCCGCCGAGCGCTCGATCTTGGATTGATTTCAAAAAATCGTTTCTTTGAATTTTATAATGAATACATGGAAAATGCGGAAAA
>JAFGFK010000398.1 GCA_016931135.1 Candidatus Sumerlaeota bacterium
CAGAAACTGTTCATGCCATGATCCGTTCCGATGGCTTGCATGGCGTTGTTGAAATCGTAATATTTCGCATGACCCAATCCGAAGAAATCCCCGATCGGCGTTTCGACGGATGGATAAACATTTCCATCCCAGTAAATGCGTAATACCAGGTTGCGGAGATGGTTGGGATCGGCTGTAGCGATGGTCACCCATATATGCGTGATTTCACCAGGACCCTCCAGTTCGGCGAGGGTCAGGCTTGAATGGGGATCGATCACCTTGGAATCTCTGTTTCCTTGCCTGTCTTCACTCGAAACCCGGGCGGTTTTATAATCCTTGAGCATGGCAAGATGAGATACGGGCCCTGAGGGATTGGATGCATATTCCTTTTCCGTCATCAGCGAACAGGAAGCAAGAATCAGCATGATCGCAAGGGAATTAATGACAAAAATTCCTCGCATGGCAAAAACCTCCTCTTAATCACTATTATTGATAATATAAAATGAGTGGCGTTTGACATGCCGCGTTCGAGATGTCAAGAAGGGATTATCAGAAAAGACTCCATGAGGAAAGATGGGGCAGCGGATCGCCTTTCAAAATGAATAGGGAAAAAAATCCCGTTTCGCAGCTTATGGTATTGCCGAAAGGATCGATCACGGCATCTTCCAAAATAACGTAGTCGCCTTTTTCCTGAACGTCCGCGGCGTAAATCTCAAGGCTTTTTTCACGCATCATCGCGCCATCGATGAATCCGTCCTGGTTCTGATCGGGATACTGGATAATCAGCTTTACTTTTTTTCCTGAATCAAAATTCGTCTGGAATCCGTTTGCGTTGAGATCGATCACATATCCCAGAGCCCCATCCTCCAAATTCCATACAGGATAATCCTCCAGATCAAGGAACGTCGCCTGAACAAGGGTTCCTGTTGTGAAAACCTCCAGGGGAATACGTAGGCGCACATTGGCGCTGGAGGCGTTCCCCACTCCTGCGGCTCCTATAGTATCGCAGGTCCCGATATCCGCCAGCTTGCGGTTGTCGATGCGATAGGTCAATATGCCATGACCATTTGGCGACAGGTTTTCCAGGGTATCGTATTCCAATCTCGTGATGGTGACCGTGATGTCATCCGGGGCGGGATCGGAAACGCCGGCTAAGTTTCTCGCAATAGCCCGGATGTCCGCCTCTCCCTCCGGCAGAAGGGTGACATCCCAGTGAATGAAGAACGGGAAATCGGGGTCCGGATTGGGATGATTGGGCTCCGTGGGGATGATATCCACCCATTCTCCCGTTACCGATGGTTGGCGGTATTGAAAACGAACATCCCATACCGCGCAGACATCGCTGGTTACGATGTCCGCCATAACGGTCACGCTGTTGCCGTTGATCTTCTGCCGGTTTCGCGGAATCTTGATCGCAGCCTGAACAATATGAGAGGGAAGAATTCTCTCCCCGCCGAATATAATGATGCGGCGGTTAAGTTCGTCCAGAATCGCGCTGGGCATTCTGCGGATCGCGGGCGTATATCCTTGAGGCAGCTGCTGAAACCATGATTTTGTCGCCAGGTCATAAGTCCATAATTCGTTATAAGTGATGACATTCCACATGGACTCTCCCACGCGATACAATCCTCCGAATAAAAACATCTGGCTCGTCACTTTATCCCATACCGGCGCGAACTGTCCCCTTGCCGATGGCGGGGTTATGGCGTCGATCTTTTCCCACACAAGGGTTTCCAGATTCATCTCATACGTGGTATCCTTGTAATCGCCATCGAAGAATTCGGGCCAGGAATTTCCCCCGTAAAGAATCAAACGATCGCTTGAAGGATCGATCACGGCGCGGGCGCACCATTTTTTGGGCGGCGCATCGCCTGGAATCGGGAGTTTCGTCCATTTCTGCGCGCCCGGCGCAAGTTTCAACTCCCACAATTCATCATATATGATTCCGTTCGATCCATTCAGCTCGCAATCCCCACCTCCATAAAGGAGAATCCGATCGCGTTCTTCATCGAACGCCATAGCGGCAAGGGTTCGGGTAAGGGGCGCTGTGGTAAGTTGAACCTGATCGCATACATTGGTTTCCATGTTCCAGATATGAAGCGTGAGATCAGAACGCGTGTATGCGATAACGGATTTCATGCCTGGATGATAAAACATTTCCTCACCCCAGAGGTTGCCGGGAAAACCTGTTGAGTAGGGTGATATCCAACTCCATGTTTCAGAGCCTTTTGTTAAGGAGAGGGAAAAGAGGATATAACTGTATGGATTGTCAAAATGGTATGTTCCACCGCCGCTTATGACCATGCGCTGGTTGATCGGATCATATACTGCTGCGTGGCACCGGATCGGCGGGGGAGGATCGCCTGCAGGATGGATTTCCTCCCACCTGTCCTCATCGATATAGTACGCCCACACATCGTTGAAATGCGTATAATCCACCCCGTCGGGATAAACGTATTTCCCGGAGTCTTTATAGAATTCCTGGCAGGGGCAAAGGATAGAAAGGCAGGAAAAACAAAATATCAAAACTGGAATAACGCCCTGATTTTTCACAATATTCCTCTCCAACTGGAAAAATCATAACCTCAATGATTTGAAGTTGAAGTTATTTAGCATTTCTCCATAATGAAAAACAAGATAAAAATTGATCCAGGGGTCCCCCTTTTTCACGAAAAGTGGGGGTCAGTTTAAATAATTATATACTACAAGGCAAACCCTCGAATAATTTTAAAATCTCCCTGTAACCAGGTGGGGGCGGAACGCCATTCCGCCCCTACTCTTTGAGTCTTCCGGAGCGGGTTATCTGTGGGATGGATTTCCCAACCCGTCTCTTTCGTTTTTTGGCGTTTACAGTCCTGTCGATCCGAACGTTCCCGTTAAAAATTCTATAAATCTGTTGATTTCTCGCGCCAGAATGTATTATAAATAAAATTTGTATAGTTATGATAGTGGAGTTACTTTTTGAATGGCGAAATATTATATTGAATTCACAGAGGAGGCAAAAACGGACTTGTATCAATACTCCGCCTCTGAGCGGAAAATAATTATTGGCGATATTCGCATTCAACTGGGAGAACAACCTTTGATCGAGACAAAGAACCGGAAGAAACTTCGGGAGAATCCCGTTTCTCCCTGGGAACTTCGCGTCAGAAAATATCGTATCTTTTATCAAGTTGATGAGGCGTCTCAAAGCGTAACGATCATTGCCATCGGACATAGGGAACATAACTCGCTATTGATAAGAGGAAAAGAGGTGAAAATATGAGAACCCTTGATCTGGATAAGGAAAGACATAACCTGGATGAAGTGATCAATCTTGCCCGAAATGAGCCGGTTCTGCTCCTTACATCTGATGGCAGGGAATTTTTTATCTCTGAGGCTGATGATTTCGAAAAGGAAGTTGACGCCCTCAGGGCAAGTCGAACTTTTCAGAAGTTCCTGGATGAGAGATCGTCTTGCGCGCGAAGAATTCCTCTGGAGCAGATCGAGAAGGATATAGAATGAAATCTCCGCATCATCAGGTAGGGACGGAAAGCCATTCCGTCCCTACTCTATTTAGCTTCTTCGGGGCGCGTCTTTCCGGTTTCAGGATGTAACACTCGTTTCAAACCCGCCTTGTAGGGTAAACTTCATCCTTCCGTCTACGTTGAAACTTCGCCGTGACAAGTCGCCGTGATGTCAAGTCATCCTTCATCCTTCCCTTAAACATGGTTGACTTATGTTTTCCGTTTTTCTATTGATCCAGATGTTCCATGCGGATGAAAAATCATTCCTGAAAATGGTTCTCTGGAAGAATGGGAAAAACGAGGAAAAATAAAGACGCATCGCCTTCCGCATCGCCCGGGAAAAACACGCAGCATCGCGCCGCAATCTGGGGAGCCGCTATCCTCATTGCCGCAACGCTTGCATTCTATCTCCCCGCTTTCAAAGCCGGTTTCATCTGGGATGATGACGACTATGTTACCCATAATGAAACCCTGCGTTCCCTGAATGGACTCAAGCGTATCTGGTTCGACATCGGCGCAACGCCACAGTATTACCCCCTTGTCCATACGAGTTTCTGGATGGAATATCGTCTTTGGGGGCTTCATCCAGCCGGGTATCATATAACGAACGTCATTCTCCATATCCTGAACGCCCTTCTGATCTGGCTGATCCTGAAAAAGCTCGA
>JAFGFK010000042.1 GCA_016931135.1 Candidatus Sumerlaeota bacterium
CTTCCCCTGAGCCTTGTTTTATCGCTTTTCATCGCTATCTTGCTTCATGAAAAGATACGCTTCCGGGGCTTTTTCCGAACCGTTTATTTCATCCCCTCTCTCGTTCCCCTGATTCCCCTGGGTATTTTATGGCAATGGATATTCAATAACCAGTATGGAATCATCAACCTGTATCTCGATCCCCTTTTAAAACCACTCGGGGCTTCCGCGCCGAACTGGCTGACAGACCCCTTCTGGACAAAACCCGCCCTGGCAATGACCCGCATCTGGGGCATTGGCGGCGCCATGCTGATTTTTCTCGCAGCCCTGCAGGATGTGCCGGAAGAACTGTATGAATCCGCGGAAATGGATGGGGCGTCCGCATGGCGAAAGTTCCGCAACATCACGTTTCCCCTGATAACGCCCGCGCTGTATTTCAACCTGATTGTCGGGATCATTGCCAGCATCCAGATTTTTGCCGTGCCTTATGTGATGACAGGGCGCGGTCCCGCTGATTCCAGCTATTTCTTCACCATGTATATCTATGACAACGCCTTCAAATATCTCCGCATGGGTTACGCATCCGCCATGGCGTGGATCATGTTTGTTATGATTCTCATTCTGACCATCCTTGCCATGAGGATCAGCTCGCGGTATGTATTTTATGGGAGAGAGCGTTAATGACGTTATAAAGGGCTTTTGAAAATGAGTCTTACCCTTTTGACATTCCTGTTTGTTTCGCTTGTCATGATTGCTTTGGCGTTTTTCATCGTATGGAAACGCAAAGCGCCGCGCCGCGCGAAACTCGCCCATGCGCTTTACCTTCTGGGCGAGAGTTATCTTTTTTTCCATATCCTGTCTCTGATCGTTTATCTTCTCCTGCATGGGATTTCCGATCTCCCGATCCTGCTTCTCTTGGGCGAGGTATATGCCTTTTTCCGGTCCTTTTCCGGGTACGTAAGGAAAACCGGAATAAGGGGAAGGATCGTAATCTATCAGGGATTGGTCATGATCGGCGCAGTGATCTTTGTCTTTCCTTTTCTATGGATGTTTTCAACTTCCCTCAAATCATCCCTGTTAACTTTTTCCCTTCCCCGGCAATTGTTCGTTTTTCCCCTCGAATGGAAGAATTACGCAACTTGCCTGAATTATCCCTCTTTCCGGTTTACGTTATTTGCGCGCAACTCCCTGTATTTATGTATTCTGACCGTTACGGGCACGCTTGTTTCGAGTTCGTTTGTCGCGTATGGATTCTCCCGTATCAAGTGGCGCGGGCGCGATGCGTTTTTCTACCTCACCCTTTCCACCATGATGATACCTTTTCCGGTTTACATGATCCCGCTTTTCAAGCTGTTTCGCGCGTACAACTGGGTGGGAACCTTCAAGCCCTTGTGGGTTCCTGCGTTTTTCGGCAGCGCCTTCAATATCTTTTTATTCCGCCAGTTCTTTCTTACCATACCCCATGATTTATCCGATGCGGCTTTCCTCGATGGCGCAGGCGATTTCTGGGTTTTCGCCAAGATCATCATTCCGCTTTCCAAACCCGTAATCCTCGTTGTGGGAATGTTCCAGTTTCTCTATTCGTGGAATGATTTCCTCGGTCCCCTTATTTATCTTCCGGATCAAAGCGCGTTCACGCTTTCTTTGGGACTCCAGTTTTTCCAGAGCCAGCATGGGGGAACCGAATGGAATCTTTTGATGGCCGCTTCCACGCTGGTTATACTTCCCGTGATGATCCTCTTCTTTCTCACGCAGAAGGCGTTCATCCGCGGCGTCGCCATCTCGAACATACAGGGGTGAATAGGGGGTTCACATCCGTTTTATGAGGAGGGGA
Source organism: Candidatus Sumerlaeota bacterium (assembly GCA_016931135.1). Classification (GTDB taxonomy): domain Bacteria; phylum Sumerlaeota; class Sumerlaeia; order MWCT01; family MWCT01; genus JAFGFK01. The sequence continues at coordinate 1,814 of JAFGFK010000042.1, forward strand.
TTGGATTATGAAGATACGATCTAAGAAAATCCATGATTCTACCACGGGGAGGCGCCATAATAAATAATGCTTGAAATTGTCCTGAAAGAACAGTTCTATTTACTATTCTTTCGTAACCAAGGGAAATCTGATTGCAAAGGGGATGTATAAATTGCCGCGGATACTTCTTATCGATGATGACAGGGATTACCAGGCTTTGATGAAGGCTTTTTTTAAACAGCAGAATTATGAGTTCGTGATTCTTGGGGGAGCGGCCGGCGCCCTGGAGGAAATCCGCAGCTTCAAACCTGACCTCCTGATCCTCGATATCATGATGCCCGGCATTACCGGCGCAACGGTTTACAAGGCGGTCCGGAAGGAAATCGGAAGCGCCCTCCCCATCCTGATTATCTCCGGAACGGAAATTCGCCTTCGGGATGTTCAAGACCCTTTTCTGAAATACCTTCGCAAACCCGTTGATCTCGATATACTGGCAAAAACAATCGATAAAATGACTTGATATGGAAGGGTAAGATGAAAACTTATCATATTGCATTCTGGAACCTTGAGAATCTCTTCGATATTGACAACGATCCCAATATGCTCGATCCGTTCCTTGTTAAATGGATTCAGTGATCATTTCCCAATTGCCGTTTCCGTTTCCGAGAAAGGTTAGAAAATGAATCGGATCAAAAAAGGCGGACGCTGGCTTCTTTTTTGCTTATGCGTAATTTTACCAGGATACAATTGCCTTGGGAAAGATATAAAGATACTTTCCTCGGAATATATTCCGGATAAGGAATTTCCTCACCTCCTTCCCTATATCATCGATGGATGGAATATGAAATTCGGTATGGGGGAACCGAAGGCTTATACAGACATCGTTCCCATGGGCGCCACGATCCGTCTTTTTTTGCGCAACGCCTCCGATCAGGCGGTTTCCGTTGATGGCGTTTCCCTGAACGGCATCGACCTTTCAAAACATATCGCCACGATCCACAGGGAGCACAGCGGGCTCCGGGCTGCCAGTTACCTTTTGAATGATGAAAAAACGACGCCGCAAGAAATAAAAGATAAACTGGAGGAACTCGGCGCGCCGATCTGGTTTCAGACGCGCCCTGATCCTGCGCCGCCGGAAGGCTTTGCGGAATTGGTCATCAGGCTTCGCTATATTCCCAAAAAAAGGATTCTTCAGATCGCTTTCAATGAAAATGGCGTGAAATCCGCGGAAATTTCTGTGGATAGGGATAAACCGTCACGCCTGGGTTTTTCCTCCATAAACTTTACGAAAGATATAAACAGGTCGTTTCTCTATGTTTCATCAAGCGATACAAGCGAGTTTGAAATAGAAAAACTTTTTATCGATGGCGCGGAGGTCAAGATTGCGCCGGAGGTTCAAAGGAAAAGCCGGCACGGCTTTCTCCCCCTTGAAATCCCGCTTCCCCATTCATGGGAACACGGCTCTTATCATTACATCGCCGCTGTCTCACGGGGTGGCGATACGGCGTCCGCCATTATCCGTGCGCGCGATGATTTCTTCTGCCTCGGAATATGGGGCTACCGGAATTATGGAAATACGGATGAGGAACGGGCGCGCGATTCCGCAAAAACATTCCGCGATCATCTCTTCAATACGCACATGGGAATGGGGCACGGTTTCTTCCGCGATCCCGAGGGGCTCGCGATGCTGAAGGAAATGGGGCTTCGCCTCATGATCAGAGATCCCGCAAAACAGGATATAGGAAATCCCGATATTTACGCCCGTTTTCTCCTCGATGAACCGGATGCGCACGAACACGCGATTGATGATCTGCCCGCTCATCGCAGGCTGGGAGGATATGCGCAGGGTCTGGTAGAGCGCCAGAAAAAATGGACAAAGGTCGATCCGCGAACCCTCACGCTTCTCAATGTGAATCTCACCTATAAACCGGAAAACTGGATCACTTACGGTCCCCTTCCGGATATCCTCGCCGCTGATCCTTATTATCAATCCCGTTTGAACGATGCGTATTCAAAGCGCCCCGGAATGCTCGCTCAGGTTTGCCACCCGTATTATGTTTACGCCATTGCGGAAGTTGTCAGATGGGCTTCGCAGCCCAAGCCTCCGCATATCATTCTCAACTCGGTTTCGGAACGCCATAAAGACAAGGTCTTTCGATATGGAACGCCGGAAGAAAAACGCATCGAGTTTTACTACTCCCTTGCAGCCGGCGCCAAGGGGATTTCCTACTGGTGGTTCACTCCTTATGGGGAGTGTTTCGGTTGCGGTTCCGAGGAGCCGGAGGCAAAAGCCATGATGAAAGAAATGGCGCGGCTCAATGCGGAAGCGCGTTCGATCCTGCCGCTCCTCTCTTGCGCCTCTCCAGGAACGCAGCCCGGGGAAAAGCTGGACGCCTTCGCGCGCTGCCTTCCCCCGTGGCTGATGGCGCGTACGCTTTTTGCCGGAACCGATGCCGCCCTTTTGATCCTCGTCAATCGCGATCACGGTTCCGATCGCGTGGGAACTTTATTTGAACCGATCCCCAGGGCGATCATCACATTCGAGAAACCTACCTGGATGAAGGATATAAAAACGTTCCGCTTTCAGAGCGGCGCAATCGAAGAGATTCCCTTTACAATGGAAGATGGTAAGGCAAAAATGGAGATCAAAGATGTTTCCCTCACGGAGATCATCATTCTTACGGAAAAAGTTCCACGAATAGAAGAAATAAGGCAGAGATGGAGCGAGGTTCAGCCTCGGTTGCAGAATATCTTATCCAAATAGCAGGAGCACTCTTGTAAATGAAAAAAAGAAAGCGCTCTTTTCTTTTTATCCTCTTGCTAGTAACCTTTTTATCCCCGATAATTTTTCCTCAAAATGATGACGCTACATCCCCCGCCAAATCCCTTGATGAATATATCCGCGAGGGAAAAACCAAGACATATTGTCTCTTTTACGAAGAGGCAAAGGCTATTTATGAAGAGGCTTTGAAATTCTATACGGAAGATTGGAGGCTTAATTGGCATTATTTATTTGTCCTTGAGAAGATGGAAGCCAATTACGAGGATAGAGGAAGCAAGATCATACCTTATTATGAGAAGCGGGTGAAGGAAAATCCTGAAAGTCCCGCGGCGTATGCGGGGCTTGCTTATGGTTATTTAAGGCAGGGAAAAAAGATGTTGGCAGGCGAGATGGCGGACAAGGCATGGGAGAAGGATGAACAATCCCTGGCAGCGCTTCACATCAAGCCGCTTATCCTGAAATCAGAGGGATATCAGGAAAAACAAAAAAGAGACGAGGCTATCAAGGCTTATAACGAGCTTTTCCGGATTTATCCGGATTTTTTCGAGGGATACAAAGAGTTCTTCGATGAGTATAAACATCGATCCGATTTTAAAACAAATCCGGACATAGATTTCCAAGCCAAATGGGAAAGGGCTCTGAAGTGTCCGGATTTCGATCCAATCTTATATTTATTGGAAACATTAGATTTGAAAGAGCCGGAAGATAAGGAACAATATGCGGAAATATACGAAAAGATACTTCGCGAGGATCCCTCACATGCAGCGATAAAATACGTTCTGGCGGGGCAATATCTGGGACTTGGCAAGAAGGAACAGGGACTCGCGCTTTTGAAGGAATCTGTTTCCGAAGCGCCTAACTTCATCGAAGCCTCGGAATTTCTCGCGAATATTTACTCCGGATTACAGGAATACGCACTATCCAACGAGATTTTAAAGAAACTGATCGATAAGAAGGATAACTCAAATTTCAATTATAACCTTCTTTTTACAAAAAATTTGTATCGATCCGGCAGGATTGAGGAGGCGATCCGGTTTCTTGAAGATATCTTACGCAATGTAAATTATACGGCTCTCTTTAATGAAGAGAAATTGCTTGAATCTTTGAAATCGAGGAAACCGGAAGACCGGGTGAAGATTATTCCCGGGATACCATGCCTAATCCAGAAGTGGAATTATTGCGGTCCGGCTTCCGTCAGCATGATTCTTCATTACTGGGGACTTCCCTTTGATCAGGATCAAATCGCCGAAAAAGTCTATATCAAGGGAATGGGAACGATTACAAAAACCATGCAGAACTATCTTCAAAGTCTGGGGCTTCGCGCTCTTGTTTTTAAAGGTTCGGACGAGATATGGAAGAAGATTCTGGACCTCGATATCCCGATTCTTCTTGTGATCAGGATTTATGACAACGCCCATGCTGTGGTTATCACAGGGTACGACGATTTTGGGCGCGAGTTTGTTATTCATGATCCCAATCAACCGTATCCGGAGAGCCTCCCCTATTCCCAAACGGAAAAAAAGCGTATATTCAGCTACTGGGATCGGGAAGTTGTGCAATGTTTGGTTATTGCGCCCGAGGAAAAAATAAACCAATACGATCTCTCGTTTGTCAGAACGCCGATTGGCATTCGAGCGGTCAATTTCATCGCCCACCTTGTAATGGGATCGGCGATTCTTTCAGGACTGATTCCGGGTTTGCTGACAAACGGGGCTTTTGCGTTCATTATCCTTTTCCTGTCATACTTTACGATCCGAAAAACCATTTTTCCCCATTATCCCAGAAACCTTTGGAGGTTTTTACTTGTATGCTTTATTTTGGAAATCATATTAAACATAGCGTGCGCAATATTTTATTCGGAAGCCACACCCCTTATTCTCATGATATATCATATCGGCATGTTATTATTCCTTCCGAATTGTCTTTATTCCAGGGCTATTCATATCTTTCTCCAATTTTATGTTCCATTAAGTTTTTATATCAGGAACTATCTCGTGATGATTGGGCTAGGCGTCATGTTTTTCATAGGATTTCGGAAGTATTCAAATGAAGCGATTTGGTCGGCTTCCATTGTTGTCGCCGTTTTGATAATCTTTTATCCCTTCTTTATAATGATTTTATGCAAATTCCTTATAGACAACAAGAAATATTCCTCCTTTTTCCGTTATATAAAAAGGTTCCGATGGATAAAGGGAGAAAGAGTGAAATATCTTATCGTCGCCTTCCTGGAATCGATGGTTCATCTTCAACAGGGAGAAAATGACAAATCTTTGAGAAGGCTATATGAGATTCTAGCCTTTCCTTATTTAAGCAAACAATATCGTTTTCGGGTGAAGATTCTGATTCTTGAGAATCTGTTGGAAAAAATAAAGGAACACAGTACGGAACGGGAAGAATTATTTTCATCGGTTGATTCTATTATTGAGGAAATAAAGAGATCGAATCCTAGAGGGTGGAATCGGTTCCTGTTCCTGCTTTTATTGATAGACTTTTCCGTGATAAAAGGAAATTATGAAGAAGCCCGGCAATTTCAATCGGAAGCGGATAAAATCTTTCTCTCGAAAAATATCTTTGTTTTCCTCCAAAAAAAACTCGAATTTATCCGGTTTTGTATAGAACGTATGCGGTCGGTAAAGATTCATTACGATCTTAACAGGCTGGCATTGGCGCGGCATTTTGAACGCAATGATATTATTGAGGAAATTACGAAAAAATATCGCGATAGCCAGGACCTCGATTTCAAACGAAGCCGGTTCCTGCATGATTTAACAAGGCATTAGCTCGCGCCCGAAACTCTTAAGGATACGAGGATATGAATAACTTCAATTGGAAGGATATAAAAGGATTTTTTTTCGATCTGGATGGCGTACTGGTTCAAAATGGCGTCAATATTCCCGGAGCGGTGGAAACGCTTGAATTTCTGCATAAAAGAAAAATCCCTTTTCGGATATTGACCAACAGAACCACCCAGTCGCTGGATACGATCCATGACTATCTTCAGGAACGCGGCTTTCCCGTGAAAAGGAAGGAGATTTTCAGCGCGCCGCTCGCAGCTGTGCATTACCTGCGACGCAAGGGAAGGGCGACGTGCCGGCTTGTCATGCGGGAAGACCCCAAAAAGGATTTCGCCGAATTCACGATGACTAGAGAAAGCCCGGATTATGTGATTGTCGGCGATCTTCTAAATGCGTGGGATTACTCCATTTTAAACGAAATCTTCAACCTGATCATGAACGGCGCGCGTTTGATGGCTTTGCACAAGGGGCGATACTGGATAGAAGAAACCGGGCTTCACGTGGATATAGGGGTTTTTATTGCGGGATTGGAATACGTTTCCGGAAAGGAAGCGCTCGTCATGGGAAAGCCATCTCCGGATTTTTTCAACTTGGCTCTGGAGGATATAAAACTGGAACCCCGCCAGGTCGCCATGGTTGGGGACGACATCTTAGCCGATATTTCCGGCGCCCAGAGAATGGGAATCAACGGCGTCCTGGTTCTTTCCGGAAAATACGCAAAAGAGCATGATCATCATTATAACGTGGCGCCGGACGTCATTCTGCCGACCATGTCAGAAATCCCCAACCTCGTTTAAGCCGCAACTGTCTTTCATCACAAGAAAGTCTTGAAGACATCAAGAATTAAAAAAACGGGCTTTGATTGGGCGCATCTTGACGCCGTTACCAAAACATCCTGAAATCGGGGTGAAATCGGGGGTCAAACCCTATAAAAATCCAAATTGTTCCACATGAAAATACACATATTGCCAACAAAATCCCCTGGAAAAGTCTAAACTTGTACTCGCGCATTATGCTGGATGTTTTTATGCGCCGCCCTCCGGCTTCGCTATCGGCGCCACGGGCTTCTTCTCTTCCTTCCTGCCCTTCAACGCAAACAAAAGGATAAGCAGAAGCAACGCGATGATAATGATGATCAGCCACAGGTAATTCATGCCTACCAGCTGTACCTGGATCGGAATTCCCACGGCGCCGGAAGGCTGAATCTCCGTTCTGCCGGAGGTCGTTTTCGCGATAATCTTGCCCGTGTAAACGCCCGGCTTCAGATTCTGCCGGAACGCCAGAGATACGATTTTGTTCGGCGGGCAATCCTTGATTCTCGTTTCCGGCTTCACGCCATCCTCTACCTTCAAACCCATCGCTGCGATAATCGTTCCTTCGAGCATCACGTCTATCGGGGCGTCTATCGATGAAAAAGCCTCCAGCTCGGGCTGCAATACAAAACCATGCGCCGCCGGTTTCACATATTCGCCGGTCCTGATCTTTTTGATCCTGATCTTCCCGAAATCGATCGACTGCGGCGCCGCCATGTCCTGTTTCTGCTGATCCTTCCATGAGAACTTGTAAACCTTCACCGGATTCGTTATCGAGAAATAGGTTTTCTCAGGTTCGGCTTTCACCTTCGCCGGCGACGCCTTTGCCGTCATGACTCCCGTAAGTTTTTCATCCGATTTCGACAGATCGATCCCGATCTCGAAACCCGCCTTTTTATCCGCGCCCGGGGTCAATACAACCTTGCCCGGTTCCGAGCTTTTCTTCAAACTCAAAGCCTTGTTCCGCTGATCTTCCTTTAATTCGATCTCCAGCTTCGCATCCAGCGGCGCCTTGGAAAAATCAACGGAAAATCCGAACTGTCCCTGTATTCTTTTCCCATCCGCCAATTCCCAGATCACGCCATCCGGCGCCGGCTTCGCCTCGAATCCAGCCGGCGGTACGATGCTGATCGTCTTCTCGCTCGGAACCATCTTCACCGTTACGGGAACGCTGAGCCGCGGAATGTCTTCCTTCTGGATATTCTCCCCGGAAGCAGGCTTGTACTCCAATGACAACGCGTATTTCAAATCCTTTGGCTGCGAAAGCTTTTCGATGAAAGACTGCGCGCCGCTGTAACTCATCTCGAAGGAAACATCCTTCCCGAATGCCCTGTTTTCAATGGCGATCGGCGAAATCATAGGAGCGGGAACGTCCTTTGCCGCTTGCGACAGGGCAATCGCCACAGAACCCCTGGGGATAAAATCGCCTTCGCCCGTCAAGATCACCCTGAGCGCGGGCAACAACGCAACCTCGCCCTTGAACTCCGGCGCTTTCAGGTCATCCTGCTTCAAAGTCCCCTTCATGGCGTTCGCAGAAACGCTGATCTTCGCCTTTCTCGTTACCACAACAGGCGTCTCCTTTTTCACCACCTTCTCCACTACGTAACTATCACGGTACTCGTACCATTTCCCCTTGTCTTCCAGTTTATAAAGATTCTTCACCTTGTTGAAGTCGGATTTTTTCTCCATTTCCTTTCCATCGGTGAGAACGACAAGCCGCTGATACTTCAAGGCGTCGCGGAAGCCGGGCTTCTTCAACTTTTTATTGAATAGACTCATCGCGTACTTGCAGGATGTGTTGATTTTCGTGGGTCCCCCGCCCTTCTTGATCGTTTCCCACAAAATACCGTTCCAGAAAGGAACCTCCGGCGACTTCCCGTGCTTTTCAGGATTTATGAACTGGAGAAATCTCTTTTTGGTCTCCGGTTTGTCCGGATCGATATAACCGGAAAAGACCTTGGCGTACGGACCGCCCCTGTCCATATCCACAATCCCTTCGTGGAACGCAATAATATCGACAGGACCGCGCCCGTAATTCTCTATCATATCCTCCAGGATTTCACACGCCTTGTATAATTCACTCGATGTAATAATCCCCTCGTTCGCCGGATCGCTCATATATTTATCGAGATTTTCCGCAGGCAGCGATATCAAGATATTGTGCCCCATCGAGTACATCTTCAATAGTTCCTTTGATTCCATATCCTTGTGAATGCCGGAAACCATGGATTGCGAACAATCGACCAGAAAGATGGTCGATTCATCCTTCCGTTC
>JAFGFK010000399.1 GCA_016931135.1 Candidatus Sumerlaeota bacterium
GGGCGCACACGGAAATCATGAACATGCTGGAGGAAAGCATTGCAGGCATCAAGGCAAAGGCGAACCAGGTGAAATCCAAAACCCCCGCCCTCGATACGTTCGGGCGGGATTTGACCCAATTGGCGATGGAGGGAAAACTCGATCCTGTCATTGGGCGTGAAGACGAAATCGAACGCATCCTTCAGATACTGTGCCGCAGAACGAAAAACAATCCGATTCTCCTGGGGGAACCCGGAGTAGGGAAAACCGCCATTGTCGAAGGACTGGCTCAGAAAATCGTTTCCGGCGACATTCCCGATCCCCTGATCAATAAACGCCTTCTCTCTTTGGACCTTGCCGCCATAGTGGCGGGAACCAAATATCGTGGACAATTCGAGGAGCGGCTCAAAGCCGTGATGCAGGAAATCCGCCGCTCCCGGGATGTCATCATCTTCATCGATGAACTTCATACCCTGATCGGCGCCGGAGCGGCGGAAGGCGCCATTGACGCATCCAACATGCTCAAACCCGCCCTTTCCCGGGGAGAACTGCAATGCATCGGCGCCACCACCCTCGAGGAATACCGCAAATACATAGAAAGAGACGGGGCGCTGGAAAGGCGTTTTCAAACTATCATCGTCAATCCCCCCACCCTGGATGAAACCGAGGCGATCATCCGGGGGCTTCGTTCCCGTTACGAAGAGCACCATGGCGTGGTTTTTTCCGATGAGGCGATTCGCGCTGCGGTGTTTCTATCGGATCGTTATATCACGGATCGCTTCCTGCCGGATAAGGCGATCGACGTGATCGACGAAGCCGGCTCCCGCGCCCGCCTTCAGGCAAACGTCAAACCGCAATATTTGAAGGATGTGGAAAAAGACATTGCGCAATGCGATGACGATCTCCGCAAATGCACCCTGGAACAGGAATTCGAAAAATGCCAGGAAATCAAGATTCTCCGAGATCAGTTGCTTCGGAAAAAGGAACAGCTTTACAGGGAATGGCATCAGAAGCAGATCGACGAGAATTTCAAGAAAATGATCGCGCCCCAGGATGTGGCATATATCGTATCCAAATGGACAGGCATCCCGATCATGAAACTGGAGGAAGAGGAATCCAAGAAACTCCTCAGAATGGAAGATGAGCTGTCCAAACGCGTGATCAGCCAGGAGCAGGCGATCCGTACCATCGCGAAGGCAATCCGCCGCGCCCGTTCCGGAATCAAGGATCCCAAGCGCCCAACCGGTTCCTTCATCTTTTTAGGTCCAACCGGAGTCGGGAAAACCGAACTGGCAAAGGCGCTTGCCGAATCGCTCTTTGGCGATGAAGACGCCCTGATCCGCATCGATATGTCGGAATACATGGAGAAATTCTCGGTATCGAGGCTCATGGGAGCGCCTCCGGGTTATGTCGGATATGAGGAAGGCGGTCAACTCACGGAAAAGGTGCGTCAACGCCCCTATTCCGTGGTTCTCCTGGATGAGATCGAAAAGGCGCATCCGGATGTCTTCAGCCTTCTTCTCCAGGTGTTTGAAGATGGACGCTTGACAGACAGCTGGGGGCATGTGGTGGACTTCCGCAATACCGTCGTGATCCTCACATCGAATATTGGAACCCGCCATATTCATAAAAAAGAAAGCCTCGGTTTTCATACGGAAAACGAGGATGTGTCTTACGAGAAGATGAAGGAAAAGGTCTTGTCCGAGGTGAAACGGGTGTTCAATCCCGAATTTTTGAACCGTATCGATGAGATCATTGTATTCAACAGTTTGAATGAAGATGACATCAAGAAGATCGTGGAAATCCTGATCCACCAATTGAATGAAAGGCTTATGGAGAAGGGGATCAATCTGCAGCTTACCGAGGAAGCGCGGGTATTCCTGGTGCAGAAAGGGTACGATCCGGAATACGGCGCCCGTCCGCTTCGGCGCGCCATTCAAAAATATATAGAAGACCCGCTTTCCTTGAAGCTCATCGAGGGCAGCATCCCGGATGGTTCGACAATTGAAACGGTGTTGACCGGTTTGGAGCTGGATTTTCAGGTGAAAAAGGAAGAACCCGTTCTGGTGGCGGAAAAGGCAACGGAATAAATTTTATTTTCCGGAACAAACCCTTCAAAAATATGTAGTTAATATTGAAGCCTTATGAGATAAGTCGTGAATTTTCATATATTTATTCAAGACGCCGCCTTCCCATTATTCCATAAAAATTATTGACTTACAGGAAGTGGATCGAATAAAAGATAAGGTTCAGTTGGATTGTATTATTTTGTTGTCATGGGCAAAAAAATATATTATAAAAATAATAATATGTAAAAAACCATAAATTTGTGTGCTTTATATGAGATAAAATTACATTTTAAAGGAGGTGAAATGATGAAAAAGAAGGGTTTTACATTGATCGAGTTACTGATTGTCGTGGCGATTATCGCCATCCTGGCAGCGATCGCGGTGCCCAACTTCCTCGAAGCACAGGTGCGCTCCAAGGTGTCCCGCGCCAAGGCAGATATGAGAACAACTGCTACCGCCATTGAATCCTATACAGTGGATTACAATTCTTACATCAAAAGCAATTTTTATTCTTATGCTTTTGCGGTAGTAAGCCAGGGGGGGGCTGACGGATTTGGCCCTGTTCTTGAAAAGTTGACTACCCCGATCGCCTATCTAACAAGTGGTAGCGCGCTCAAGGATCCATTTGTTGGGAGAGCCAGATATGCCAGTTCGTTCCCAGATGGGCCACCTGTAACTTTGGTCACAGATCCATTGGACGCTGAGGTTGCAGCGCTCTATCATTACATGGCAAGAGACGAAACAGGAGCTACAAACAATGATACATCTGACAAATCGGTGAAAGCCAAGTGGTGGTTCTTGGAATCTTGCGGACCGGATCGATGCTATCACAACATATCGACAATACTCAACGGCTCAAGCGGCACATTTCCGGAAATCTTAAAATCCCAATACGATCCCACCAATGGGACAGTTTCTCAGGGAAGCATCTTCCGCGTAGGAGGCGAAGTTACCACGTTGGGGCATGATTTCTACCGCGCCTGCCAGACGAATCAGAGATAACTTCTCAAATTCAATAATACTGCTATTCGGGATAACCTTAATAAAGGGTATCCCGATTTTTTATGTTTCTCACTTTTCAAAAAGCGCTCATCTCAACCAGCAACGTCAAAATCTTCTTCGATTCGAGTTTCAGGGAAATTTCTTTTCCTTGAAACCTGATTTCCTCCAGGACTTCTTCATTCAGATTCGTCCATCGCGCCTTGTGTATATTCCCATCAAATTTTAATACCCCCTTCTGAGGCGTTCTTGAAGGATTATATATACGAATAATGAATGAATTATTTTCTTCCGCCATTTTGACCGCGCTGAACTCGATCCTGTCATTGGAACATGATATAAGATTCTTGATGGGAGGAAGTTTGCCTTTCTTGTTTTTTCCAAACTGCCCAGCCATGAACGGAACGGCAATCTTTAACGCCTCCTTAAGGCAACCCGCATCCGACCAATTCCCTTCATGCGGATAGATCGCCAAACGAAATTCGTGCATGCCAGGACATTGGGGTCCTGTATCCGGCAATTCCTGCTTCCTTTCCTCAGATACCTCCAGTTTGATCCGTACCGCCCTCACCAGCGTGATCGCTATTGCATGAGCCTCATCCCGCTTTACTTCGTATTCCTGGAGTCCCTCGGATAATACCGCCAGCCCCCGCTTCCCGTCATTTACATCCACAAAACTGCGGTACGGATACGTTCCGACAACCGGCTCCTTCCAGTCATCACAATCGGGAAGTTCGATGGATCGCTCCACAACATCGAAATGACTATCCGCAAACGAACTCTTCGCCGCATTTATTCCTGTGGGGAAAAGAAGCCGGAGTCTGTGATCCCTTGCCGTATTATCGAACCTGGTGATAACGTCAACTTTCCGGGAATTTCTTGAAAGGGATATTATATGAGATAGGGGAATCATGACGCATTCTTTTGATCTTGTAAAGGAGTCGGGGCAAAAAGCGGGAACGCGAAGCGAAAGATCGATCTTCAGGGA
>JAFGFK010000400.1 GCA_016931135.1 Candidatus Sumerlaeota bacterium
CACCCCTCTCGAAGGGCTTGTGATGGGAACCCGCTGCGGCGACATCGATCCGGCAATCCTCATGTTCCTCCTGGAAAATGACGGCATCGATGTGAACGGGCTGAACAAGATTCTGAACAAGAAGAGCGGGCTGATCGGCATCTCCGGAATATCGAACGATATGCGGGAGCTGCAAAAAGCCGCAGCGGAAGGCAACAAGCGCGCGGAACTCGCCATCGACATCTTCTGTTACAGGATCAGGAAATACATCGGCGCTTACACAGCGGCAATGGGCGGAGTGGATTATGTCGCCTTTACCGCGGGAATCGGCGAGAATTCGATCATCGTACGCGAGAAATGCTCGGAAGGACTCGAAGGCATCGGCGCCTACATAGATAAGAAAAAAAACGAGGAATTGAATCACAAGGAAGGCGTGTTTTCCACAGCGGATTCCAAGGTCAAACTCTGCGTGATCCCCACAAACGAGGAAATGGTCATCGCCCACGACACCGTCGAGGCGGTGGAAGGACTCATGAATTGCAATAATAGCAAATAAGTCTCATCCGTTATCAAAAATATTCGATTGTTCTATCAATTACTTGACTTTGGGATTCGTGGAGAGTTAAGCATAATTCAATGAAATTCAAAAGGGCGTATTATGCTTAATTCTGAATTCGATAAACCAGGCTGTTTTCTTTCCCTTCCCTTTACGGATGAGTATAAATCATCAATGATAAAAGACGCCGTAAGTAAAGGGATCGAGAACGCCAAATATAGAATTGTTTCCTTGAATGATAATATAGTATATCCGGGAAGTTCCATCCAGGAAGCGATATTAAGCGCTCTTTCACAATCCGATTGTATTGTTGCGGATATCGGTAACCGGAATCCAAACGTTTTCTATGAATTAGGCGTCGCCCAGGCAATGGGAAAGGGCGTTATCTTAATTTCTGAACAGAGCGATACTCAAAAGGTTCCTTCAGATTTTCAAGGATTCAGAATATTTACCTATACCTTTAATCCCTCAAGTCTCGAGAAACTTTCTCAGATGGTTCAACGGTCGCTTGAGGAATTTCGAGAATATCCAGGTCAAATACGCGTTTCTCCGCAATTGCAATATTCTCTTCCCTTCTTTATAGATTGGGACAAACTGTCTCCGAGAGATTCGGAAAATTTATGCAGGGAATTGCTTTCCCAGATGGGGTTCCGAAGCGTTGAGTGGGGAAAGGAATCCAGGGAAATAGATTTAATCGCGGAATATCCAAGAAAGGATCCGGATGGATTTGAATTTCGAGAACTTTGGTTTATATCTATGGGAATACAGGCGCCGATTAAGAGGCTAATTGATATGGCGTCAGAAGATCCAGAGTACTTCTTGCATCGTTCCCTGAGATATTCCGATAATTCCGATAAATATATCTCGCGCGGGATGGAATCTTCCATCACTTTATTGTTTATTTTAGCTGGGAAATCGTTTGAATTTGAAGAATTGGAAATGTTCAGTGAGAGATTTGAACGGCTTCTGGTGAAGCGTGATCGCTATAGATCGAATATTCGATTCAGAATATGGGATCGGAATTATCTTACATTACTCATACAAAGATATCCGCATCTTGGCTTCAAGTACTTTTCAGAGGAAGGTGGAATTCGATCGGAAACTAGGAAAACTTATGAAGAACTGTATAAGGAAAACTCAAAACTTTCATCTAACCTGGCAAAAACAGTAGCTGATCTCGAAGAGGAAAAGAATCGCAGGGTTAGGGCGGAACGCGATGCGGTATGGAAGGATATATCCTTCACCGCCGCCCATAGAATCGGAAACCCTATTTTTGCCATTGAAACAGATTTGGACCCTCTTTTGAAAAGAATCAGGGAAAATCGCAAACAGGAAGGTGAAAAAGTTGTCGAAAACATTCGCTCTTCCGTTGAGAAGGCAAAGGCATATATAGAACAGTTCAAATCCCTTACTAAAGCGCAGGAAGTAAAACCTGTTACATGCAGATTGAAACCCATCTTGGAAGATTCATGCCAAACCCTTTCCCATCAGGATATTGATTGCGTTATTGAATGTTCAGATGATGTAATGATTATGGGCGATCCGGAAAGGCTCAGAGAATGTTTCGATGAATTGTTTATGAATTCTACTCATTGGTTCAAAAAGAATAATAAAAAAATTGAGATCATCGTAAAAAATCCTTCACCGGAACCTGTTCCGGCATTCTTGGATACAAGCAGGAAATATATTCTTATTCATTTCAGAGATAATGGCAAGGGTATTGTGGTTTCTGATAAAAGTAGCATATTTGATGCTTTTTTCACAAGATACGAACATGGTACGGGATTGGGGTTGGCGTTGGTTCGCAGGATCATTGAAGGCCATGGAGGCGGAATTCTTGAAACAGGCGCTCCAGGGAAAGGCGCCGACTTTGAGATATACCTTCCAATCCCATCCGATGATTTGAAAAAGCCTTCAAAGGGGAAATCAATTAAAACGCGAAAAAAAATCAGGGAAGTGAAAAAATGAATCGAATTTTGATCATAGATGATGAAGTGGAAAATCTGGAAGCCTTGAAACGAGCGTTGGGAGATGAAAATCCAAACTGGGATATCTCTACGGCAAAAACTGAAACGGAAGGGATATCCATAGTTGAAGACGGTATCCGGAAAAGGAATCCGATTGATGTCGTTTTGACCGATCTGGTTTTGGAAAGTGGAGAAATCGGCGGAATGAACGTTCTTCAAAAAGCCAGGAAACTTGACCCCAATATCATGACTATTCTATTTACAGCGAAGGAAAAAAGTCTGGATCGCTATGCAGCCTTTGATTATGGAGCGTTTGACGTAGTCGAGAAAAATATAAGAGGAACGGCAGCTCATAGAGAGATAAATATCAAAACCCGCGCAGCCTTGAGATACAGGGAATGGTCGAAACAGATCAACTTTTTACAAAGATATTTTGATCCGAAGGTTTTTGGTACAATTCAAAGAGATCCTTCTCTACTCGCCATTTCAAGAAAGACTGTTACAATAGCGTTCTGGGATATCAGAGGATTTTCTCTCCTATGCGAATCATTGAAGGCTCATCCCATCTTGATTTCAGGTTTTTTGATGGAGTACTTCGAAACCGGGGCAAAGGCGATTTTCGCAAATGGCGGCGTACTCGACAAATTTATTGGCGACGCCATCATGGCTCTCTTTGGCGTTATTAACCATAAGGATGATAAAGGCGAATTGGACGCCATTTCAGCGATTAAAACCGCTATTGATATGATAAAAGGCTTTGATCTTTTGTTTGAAAAATGGCTCGAGGAATGGAATCTGTATATCCCTGATAAAATTGATATAGGAATTGGATGCGGTATTCATACTGGCGAAGTTCTTGTAGGGAACGTTGGCACTGATTTCCGCGATCAGTTTACAGCTCTTGGACCACCGGTAAATTTTGCTTCACGAATCGCTTCCAGGGCAAAATCTGGTGAGATTCTTGTTTCTCAACCAACTAAATCAAGAGCAAAAGCCAGTTTTAATTTTTCTGAAGCGGGAGCGATATCGGATATTAAAAATATTCCCGGAACATTCCAAATATTCAGAGTGATGTTACCATAAAAATGGAAACGAAATTTTACATATATTTATTGATATTTCTTTTATTGACTCCTTTTCCGGCTTTTTCGCAGAAGCCGTGCGGACCCGCCCCTGAGGCGGAACGCCACCGCATCAAGGCGGGGGAGGGTTTCCCCCCTCTTCCCCTTCCCGTGACGCCCCTTCGCCGAACGGAAAAAAAACGCCCACCGGCGCCTCCTACCCTCATGGGAAAGATCAATTACGGCGATCCCATGATCGGGGTGCGAAAGGATGGCAGCTCCTATACCTACTACAACTGGACCAACGTGCCGGGTGATACCAAGGGGCTCTTCAACGTTGCCCGCGGCGCCCTTGGCGTGGATTACAAGGCGGATGTGGTCAGAATCGATGGCTTTTCATTCCGTCCGGATGAAGTCCCCATCATGTATTTCACAGGCTTCGAGAAAATCTCCTTCACGCCCGAGGAACGGGAGAAAATCCGACAATTCGTACTCCAGGGCGGTTTCATTTTTGGCGATTCCTGCTGCGGAACGGGTCCCTTCGACGATTCCTTCCGTGAGGAAATGCAGACGATTTTTCCCGAGCGCCCCTGGCATAAACTCCCGCCGGAACATCCCCTTTTCTCCTGTTACGCCCCTGTGGATGAAATCGTTTATTTCAACGATAATCAGAAGGCGACCGCGCGCATGGTTCTCGAAGGCGTGAATATCGGGTGCCGCGCAGCCATTATTTTCAGCCCCTATGACATCACATGCGGATGGGCGGGAGAAATATACCCCGAAGGTCGCCATGTCGCAGTACGCGAGGCGCGCATGATGGGACTTAATCTCCTGTCCTATTGCCTCGCTTACTATCGCCTGGGGCGCGACATGAGCATTTCCCGAGTTTACCGCGAGGAAACCCTGGCGCCAGGGGAAATCGCTATCGGACAGATCATGCACAATGGCGACTGGGACCCCGCGCCTCACGCGGTACCCAATCTCATGCGCTTTGTCTCCGAGAACACCACAGGCAATGTGGCGTACAAAAGAAAGGCTATCAATCTTCAGGAAGAGAACCTTTCCGCGTTTCCCTTTCTCTATCTGACAGGGCATCTGGATTTTCATTTGGAGAAAAAGGCAAGGGACAAACTGGCGGATTACCTGAAAAAAGGCGGATTCCTCCTGATCTCCAACTGCTGCAATCGCGCTGCGTTTGACCATGCGGTTCGCCGGGAGCTGAAAGGCGTATTCCCCGAAAAGGAACTTGTCCCGCTTCCCGCAACCCATCCTGTGTATCAGAATCCCTGGCAATTCGGCAGCGCATCGGCGGCGGATGGCGAAAAAGTATTCCGCGATCTTCCCAACTTATATGGAATGGAAATTGACGGTTATACCGCCGTGATTTACTCGATCGGATCCTTGGGCAGTTCCTGGGATAAAAGCCCGCGCCCGTATATCGACCTTCTCCCTTCTGAGGAAGCCCTTTCCCTGGGTACGAACATCGTGACCTATGCGATTACGCATTAACCCATCGGAAATTCTGATCCTGCGAAACATATCCATAATATTAGAACATCTCTATTATAATAGAGTAATGATATTTTTCTTGATAATGAAAGACCGCCGCTTGTATATTCTTTGTAGATACATATTACGAGGTAAAAAATAATGGAGACGAAAATTCAAAAATGGGGAAACAGTCTTGCCTTGCGCCTTCCCAGGGCGTTTGCAGGGCAAATCGGCATTGAAAATGGCTCGAATGTGAAATTGCAGGTGGAGGATGGGAAAATCATCGTCATCCCGCTTAATAAAAATGAATTGCGGTTGGAGCGATACCTCTCCCGGATTACTGAGGAAAATATTCACGGGGAGACCAGTTTCGGCAAACCCGTCGGGAGGGAATTATTATGAGTTATATACCGGAACGCTGCGATGTCATCTGGATCTCGCTTAATCCCCGCAAAGGGCGCGAACAATCGGGACTTCGCCCTGCCGTTGTCCTGAGCCCCGGGAAATATAATGAAAAGGTCGGATTATTGATCTGTTGCCCTGTTACTTCCCAGGTGAAAGAATATCCGTTCGAGGTTAAAATTCCTGACGGATTGCCTGTATCAGGCGTTATTTTGGCAGATCAGGTAAAAAGCCTGGATTGGCGAAAAAGACATGCGGCTTTTATTTGCAGACTTCCCCAGAAAATTATCCATGCCGCCATTAATAAATTAGGCGTTTTACTCCAGGAATATTGATGGATTTCCGGCATTTGACCAATTTCATGAACAAGATTGTGAGATGATATCCCCTGATGAATAAATTACAGAAAATACTCTTTGATGAAATATCGCGTTCCGCCGATTTCTCTCTTCTGTATGATCAGATCGCATCCGGAAGGGAAAACGTCGTTATCAGCTCGCTCATGGGCTCCTCTTTGGCTATTGTCGCATCCGCGCTTTCCGCAAAGCTTCACCGAACCCTTTGCCTTGTCACATCCAAACGGGAACGATCCGAGGAAATATACGACGACCTCGAGTATTTCGGCTGTGCTTCGATTTTTCATTTTCCCGCATGGGAAATCCTTCCCTATGAACCGGAGGAGCCTCACCTCGAAATTGCGGCCAAACAGCTCGATGCCTGCTCCGCCCTGCTTCGCTTTCAAAAAGAAGACAAGGAATTCCGGGATAATCCCCCTGTGATTGTCGCGCCGGTTGACGCCCTGTTTCAGAAGGTTCTCTCACTGGAATTCTTCTCTTCTCAATCCCTCGAAATCACCTGGGGCGAGAAAATCGAAACGGAACTCCTTGCCGCGCGCCTCGTGGATATTGGCTATACCCGAACTTCGATGGTGGAAATCCGCGGTGAATTCAGCATTCGCGGCGGCATCATCGACATTTTCCCTCTGACTCTGGATGATCCGGCGCGCATCGATCTCTTTGGCAAGGAAATCGAATCCATACGTTTTTTCGATCCTTCCACCCAGCGCTCTTATACTCAATACGACTCCATAGATAAAATTATGATACCTCCCGCCCGGCTTTCTTTGATGATCCATCAATCCGTGAAACAAGGCGTCCCCCTCGCGACATTTTTCCAATGTCTCCCCGATGACGCCATCCTGATCCTGGATGAACCCGCAGCGTTCAGGGAAATCGAAAGGCATTTCGAGGAACTCGTGGAGCGCGAGTATTTCGAAGTCAGCGCAAAAGGGGGCGATCATATCCCCCCTGATCAACTCTATACGGATTGGGAGGAACTGGAAAAATGTTCCCGACAATTTTTGACCATATCTCACTCTGCGCTTCCGGTATTCGATTCCCGGAAACCGGACGCGATCCGTTTTACAACCGGCTCTTTTCACGAGGTGACGCCCTCGCTCGATTATTACATCGATCTTGTCTCGAGAAAACAAAAGGAAGGCTTCCTCGTCAATGTGGCGTGCGATAATGAAGGGCAACTCAGGCGGTTCGACGAAATCCTTCGCGAACGTGAAATCAGCGCGGTGGAATATCATCCCGAAAAAGAAAACGCCGCGTGGATTTCAGAATCCCCCAAAGAAGGAGCGCTCCGGGATGTCGTTCTTTCCATCGGAAACCTTCATGAGGGATTCATCATACCAGGCGCCCGTCTTCTGCTCATCACGGATCGCGAGATATTCGGTCGCTACAAACGCCGCCATATTTACCGGAAAATCTACAAGGGCGCCGCCTATGCCTCCGCTTCGGAAATCAAACGCGGCGATCACGTGGTTCATGAGGAACACGGCATCGGGGAGTTCCTCGGTATCCGCACCCAGATTGTCGATAACAAGAAACAGGATTTCATCGAACTCCTTTACGCCGATAACGCCAAACTCCTCGTTCCCGTTGATCGTATCCATGCTATTCAGCGCTATTCCCTCGTGGAAAACGCCCAGCCTCCCCTCGATGAACTCGGTTCCAAACAATGGATCGCGCGCAAGAAGAAAACACAGGAAAGAATCGAGAACATGGCGAAAGAACTCCTTACGCTTTACGCCAAAAGGGAACTCGCAACAAGGCGGGCTTTCAATCCGGATACGGTCTGGCAGAATGAATTCGAATCCTCCTTCATCTATGAGGAAACGCCGGATCAGTTGACAGCGATCCATCAGGTGAAACGCGATCTGGAATCGGACAAACCCATGGACCGCCTTGTGTGCGGCGATGTGGGATACGGCAAAACCGAGGTGGCGATCCGGGCAACCTTCAAGGTGGTTCAGGAGGGAAAACAGGTTGCGGTTCTCGCTCCTACCACCATCCTTTGCCAGCAGCATTTCAACACCTTTTCCGAACGGTTCAGGGAATATCCCTTTAACGTGGAGATGCTCAGTCGTTTTCGCACTTCCTCGGAACAGAAGAAAATCCTTCAGAGGGTGAAAGATGGCGATGTGCATGTGATTGTAGGAACGCACCGCCTCCTTTCGAAGGATGTCGTTTTCCTCGATCTTGGTTTGGTGGTTGTGGATGAGGAGCAGAGATTTGGCGTTACGCACAAGGAACGGCTCAAGGAGCTCCGCGCCTCCGTGGATTTCATGACCCTTACCGCAACGCCGATTCCGCGCACCCTGTACATGGCCCTTTCGGGGCTGCGCGACCTCAGCATCATCAATACGCCGCCTCCCAACCGGCTCCCGATCCGAACAAAAATCATACACTGGGATGACGAATTGATTCGCGAGGCGATCATGCGGGAACTCAACCGCGGCGGGCAGATTTATTTTGTCCATAACCGCGTTCAGAATATTGACCACATCTCCCAAAGACTGAAAGAAATCGCGCCCGATCTCAAAATCTGCATCGGGCATGGCCAGATGAACGAACACGAGCTCGAACAGGTTATGATCGATTTCATAAGTCAGAAATACGATCTCCTCCTTTCCACCACCATCATAGAAAACGGGCTGGATATTCCAAACGTGAACACGATCGTCATCAACCGCGCCGACGCCTTTGGTTTGGCGCAGCTCTACCAGCTGCGGGGGCGCGTGGGAAGGGATGTCAAACGCGCCTACGCCTACCTGATCACCCCCTCCGGTGAGGCGATCACGGATGCGGCTGTGAGGAGGCTTGCCGCGATCGAGGAATTCACGGAACTCGGCGTGGGATTCAACGTCGCCATGCGCGATCTTGAAATCCGGGGGAGCGGAAACCTCCTCGGAAAGGAACAGCACGGATGCATCGTTTCCATAGGTTTCGACCTGTATTGTTCGCTTCTGGATAAAACCGTGAAAAGGTTGAAAGGGGAGGAAGTGGAGCCGGATCGGTTCGTGGAAATCAAGTGGTCAATAGAAAGCCATCTTTCCTCCGAATATGTTCCCGTTGAATCACAGAGAATGGGACTGTATAAAAGGCTTTCCGAAACAAGGCGCGTGGAAGAGGTCAAGGCGATCCGGGAGGAGATGCTGGATCGGTACGGAGACCCGCCGATTGCCGCGGAAAACCTTTTGAAGATCGTGGAGTTAAGGATACTCGCCTCAAGGCTTGGTTTAACGCGCATCACCCTGACGCCCAATGGATACAAGGTTACGAGCGGGGAGAAAAATATTGCTGCGATTTCCGACGCCCTTCACGCATCGCGAAAGGAACTGGGGGAGCCACTGAAAATCGATGTGGAAGACAAGGATACCCTGCATGTGCGATACCTCAAATGGCATGAGCAGCCCCAATTGGACAAAGCCCTGCAACTCTTCGGAAAAACAGATAATCCCCAAAACATGAGGGATGCCGGAAGCTGAAAAGATTTCAAATAGGGGGAGGCAATACATGATAAGAAAATGGATTTTCCCGGCGCTTCTTTTCCTGGCTGCTGTTACAGGTTGTACGAATAAATCTACGGTGGAGGGAACTTATCTCGTAAACGGAATATCGGCTCTTGTCTCGATCGAAAAAAAGGATGATTCCCTTTCCATAAATGCGATCAATGCGGTTGAGGGCTTCCCATTGCCGCAAAAAGCGGTTTTCCGGAAAAATTGTTTGTTCCTGGTTTTCATGTCGAATATGGGGAATTACAATTCCTTCACAGCCGTTAAAATGCGGGAATCAAGAGATATTCCGGGCGATTGGGACCTTACGGGCGCGACAAAATCAGGATGTAGCGCAAATGAAGACACTGCGATGGAAAATATTGTGGAGATGTCCCGCCCATTTGCCTCATTCCTCCATCGCGCGGATGATCCAAACCTGAAATCTTATTTTGAGAATATGGAAACGTCTTCCAATAAACAATCGATTTGCGATATGGAAAAGGCTGCGGAAATTCTGCGACAGAATCCTGAAGATCCTTATTACAGGATTTTTTACCTCGATTGCCTGATGAGAAAGGAAAAGTGGCTGGAGTTGGAGAAAAAATTATCCGAATGGCGAAAAAGTTTCGATGTTTGCCCCAATCAATCCAT
The DNA here is from genome assembly GCA_016931135.1 of Candidatus Sumerlaeota bacterium. Lineage (GTDB taxonomy): Bacteria > Sumerlaeota > Sumerlaeia > MWCT01 > MWCT01 > JAFGFK01. The sequence continues at coordinate 9,952 of JAFGFK010000400.1, forward strand.
AACCTACTTCTCGAAGGCGTTGGCAAGGGCTGTCGAAGGGCATAAGTTGTCAAAAGAAGGTCAGAATGCCTCGGATTACTTCATGAAACTTTCCTCCATGAATCCGGGAGATAGTTATGTATCCCTTCTTGAAAAGGCGTCCTTATGCAGAGGAAACATTCCCAGGGAAAAGCCCCCTTCTATGATGATGGGTCCTATCCCTGATTTCTTGGGAGGACAGGTTTGTGCGAAGGTTTTGAGAATGGAATCCATTTTCGCCATGTTAAAGGGGGATAATCAGAGGGCGCTTCATCTTTTAACCTTGACCTACAGGATGGGGCAGATTTACAGGGGTAAAACAAACATGATCAGCAACCTGGTAGGGATTGCGGTTTGGGCAATCACGGAATCCGGAATGGAAATGTACATCCTGAACGCCTGCAGAACCCCGGATGACTTGAGGGAATTCTTCATGAATTTGCGGGAATTGCGGAAAAAGGATCAAAGTCTTCATTATGACGATTATATGGAACTCGAGAATCCGATTGCAGCCGTTTTCGCTCCGGTCAGCCTTGAAAAGCATGGGGAAGAGGTCAGGACGCGGTGGAACGTGGGCGAGGCAAGGGCGAATCTACTGCTCAGCGCCGCCGCTGCGAGATACGGGCTTTTGACAATAGATAAATTTCCCGTTTCATCCGCTGATTTCTCCCCGCTCCTTACAACAGGGCTTCCAAAAGATCCGTTCATCAAAGAGTCTGTCCGGTTTATCGAAAAAATGGATTCTTTCGTCCTTTACAGCATGGGACCTGATCAAAAGGACGATTCCGCCGCTTTTCCTTACGATCCCACCAATGGCGCAATAAGCTCAGGAGATATATTCATCGAGATTCCCCGAATGCCGAAATATCCCTTTCCGAAAAAAGACGGGCTTGCGACGACTAAAGAGGGGCTTTCAAGACAATTTCCAAACGGACTTCCCCCGGACGTCTTTCACGACAACCGCAATGCCTCTTTGACCATAATCGATTCCGTTCCGGCAAAGATTGTCAGTTTTGGCCCGGATACGGATTCGAACCGCGCCGCTCAAGGCTCGCTTCTTCCCCTGGATTCGCCCTATGATCCCACCAACGGCGTGGTAAGCAATGGCGATTTGATACTGGATACAGGATTATAATGAAAAAACCTTATGTCATTGTTCTTTTAATCCTGGGAATTCCGCTTTTTATTCATGCTGACCGGATTCTGCTCCGGAACGGGCAAACGATAAAGGGGAGGATCAGGGAGAAAACCGATCAGCGCATTATGATCGAAAATCCAACAGGCGCCTTTTCCCTGCATCTCGAGGATGTCAAGAAGATAGAAGAAGACGCGCCTTCCCGGAATTCCCTGTATGATGCGGAGATTGCCCTTGCGAAAAAAAATGCGCCATCAGCGCTTGAAAGTTACCGGAACGCTCTCTCTGAAGGGCTTGATTTTACTCATTTTACGCAGCATTTCCTCAATCAGTTTCCCCAATGGGAGGCTTTATTCGAGGAACAGACAGGTTATCAGAAGGACAGGATCGGACTCGATATCCTGCAGATCATGGAAATCGCTTCCATGGGGGCAGCCGTTGATTCTGCGACAACCGATACATTGGAATTCTATTTCGCCAGCGCGAAAGTTCTCGCCCAAACCACTCATACGCAAAAAGCCATGGAGATATTCGCCATGCTCCCGAACCGGTTTTACGCGGCTTTTCCGGAAAAAAGAACCTTTGCCGTAAAGTTTCTGAAATCGCAAGCAGCCCTGAAAATGAACCATGGCGATTTTAATGAAGCGCTTTTGGCGCTCGAGAATCTCGAAACTCTGGATTACAGAGAGGGGAAAAAAAGCCGAATCCTGGTTTTTCTTCGCTGGGGCGCTCAGCTCAGGGATCAGAAACAGTGGAGAGACGCAGCGCTTATCTATTCCCAAAAGGTCGCCCCGCTCTCCGGCGAAATCGCATCCAACCGCATCGTTTATCTCCTCGAATTGATGGAACGGGAGGCGAAAATCGCCGCAGATTATGTAGATATTATTAAATTGACAGGGGAGTTCTCCCCGTTTCTTCCTGATTCAGCCCGAGGGGATTCTGAAACAAAGAGACTGGAGGAATTATACATCAAAGCTGGGGAGATCGCCCTGGGAGACAACGCCACCACGCAAGCCTCGAGTCTGTTCCGGGAGGGATTTATCGCCTCGAAAAGGAAGAACGCGCGGCTTTTCGATTTGTATCAATATGCGCAAACCCTTTTGCGCCTGGAGCCGGACGATTTTGCCGGACATTACGAGCTGGCGGTTTCCTGCAGGAAAAAGGGATTTTTGGAAAAGGCGCATAGTCATTTCCGGATTTCCTTTCTCGATCCGCGACTCAAAGAAGCAGCGGAGCGGGAGATCGAACTGATGAGAAAACGCAGCCACCTGGATGCGCTTCAGAAGGCGGTCAAATTCTACGATGCGCAGGATTTTACAAAGGCGCTGGATACCCTTCAGCCCCTTTTCCATGATAATCCTTCCACGGATGTCTTGAAGGAGGTTGTACGGCTGGATGAAATCTGCCGTACTCAGCTGGAAAATGAGAGCAACAAGAGACCGATCCGGGCATTGATCCAGTATCAACAGGCGGAGCGTCTTTTTTTACTTGAAGAATACGATAATGCTCTTGATAGGATCAATTATATTCTGGAGACGTATCCGGATACGCCGATAGCGCCCCGGGCGCGGGATTTGATGATAACCGTCCTGCGGCGCCGCGAAATGGCGCGTCTCGAAAAATTGGATGAAACCGGCGTAGAGCCGAGGGCTTTTCCCAATATGCGAAAAAATCAAAGCCCCATTAACGAGGAAATCAATAAACTGGTGGATTCCCTGAATGATGAGTGAAAAAAATCACGACATATCCATACGGGAAACATGGATCGAGCAAAAAGGGGGACTGATTCTCTCTATTTTTTTTCATCTTGCGCTCTTTTCCTTCCTGATTACAAAATATCCGGAATACGCGCTTTCGGCAAAAATACCCAGGTCCCTCTCTTTATTATTGAATCTTACGCGTGAATCCGATGAGAAAGAGGCGATTTCCTTTAATCCTGCAGCTTCCACTTTCCAGGATGAAAAGCAGAGGGAAGAGCCCTCTTCGCAAGAACAGGAGGAGGTTCGAGAGAAATCCGTGGAAAAACTGATTTACTCTCGGGAGCGCCCCCTCCCGGAGTTTCGCACAGGGATCGAAGAGATGGAACAGGAGCTGGAAGTCTCCCTGGCTGATTTGCAAAAAGCCATTGAAAGGCGTTCCGTGAATGTGAAGGGAACAAGGACGGATTTCGACTCATCCGGCGCAGATGAGGGAACAGTCAGGATACTGGATATAGGAAAGACATCGGTCAAGACTTCCGTTGCGGAAAAAAAGGAAGAAGATGAATGCGATTCCTGCGAGAAGGAGGCAACGCCGGAGCGGATCGCCGAACAGGTATTGCAGAAGTATCACATCCGGATCACCCAGAAATTCATATCCGGCGATAACAATGTTTTTTTTCTCAACAAGGTGGAGGTTCAGGGCAAGACCTTTGTCAGCGGCAATGCATCCGGATATTACGAGGTTTTCGAGATTCCCCTGGAAGCGGTCAGGAAAATGACGCTTCTGGAAAACCTGGAATTTCACAAAAGAAAACTCGATCCTTCCAGAACAAGGGTGAAAAAGATCGTGTTCGGCATTGTGAAGATCAATGGGGAATACGATCTGGGCATCACGAAATTTGAGTACGAGGAGATCAATTGACCCATGTCATCGGCTTTTTTTGAGGAACTGAATGACATTTTAAAGAGGGGCGAGGCGGCTGCGATCGCCGTTATCATAAGGATAGAGGGCTCTACGCCGCGCAAAACCGGAGCGCGGATGCTCATACGGAGCGATGGAACGATTTCTGGGACTATTGGAGGAGGCAAAATGGAGGCGGAAACGATAAAAGCCGCTTTGGAATGCCTGAAAACGCGCTCTGTCCGGCTTCTTACCTTTGATCTGAAATCTTTGAAAGACCCTGATATGGATTTGAGTTGCGGAGGAGACGTCATGATATTTGTAGAACCTGTCGCGCCGCCCGATCGTTGCGTTATCTTTGGCGGAGGGCATGTGGGCTATGCCATTTACTCGATTCTCTCCACATTGGATTTCAGGATCACGATTGTGGATGACAGGAAATCTTTCGCCACGAGAAAAAGGTTTCCAAAGGCCGGAAAAATTATTTGCAAACCTTACAAAGACGCCTTCACAAGGCTTTCTCCAGGGAAGGAAGATTATATTGTCATTTGCACGAGGATGCACAGCAGCGATGGGCAATGCCTGGAATGGGCTCTGAAGTCTCCGGCTGGATATGTGGGGATGCTGGGGAGCAAAAACAAGGTGAAATATCTCAAGAAAAAAATGCGCGATCTGGGGATAAAGCCGAAACGACTGAGCCAGCTTCATTCGCCGATCGGGATTGAGATAGGCGCCATGACTCCCGAAGAAATCGCTGTCAGCGTGGCGGCGGAAATGATACAGGTTCGTTCTTCGAGATTCGCGGCTCTATAGAAAAGATCGCGCATCCGTAGATGACCCCGATTTTCGCAGATTCTTTTGTTGGAATATATGACAACGCATTTTTTTATCCAAAGATAAAAAATATTGACGCAGTCAAGGGAAAAGGGTTACGTTACCTTCGATTTTTATCATGATCTGGATTCACGGATGCCCATTAATTACATTCATAAAAGGAAACCTGTTATTTGTCTGTTACTTGTTTTATACATCCTGATTTTTATTCAGGGTTGGACTGTATCTCCTTCAGGAATAACCAGCCAGCCGGATGCCGCTTCAGCCGCTGTTCAAGCCATGAATCCTCTCAGGATAGATATAACGGGTGAACAGAAGGATTATCGTTTTATTATCAAAACCCGGATAGAAAATGTCAGCATGGAACCTCTGAAAGGATCCGTAACGTGGGAACTGAAACCGCGGGGTATGGTGCAAACCCCGCCCCAGAGTTTCTCCCTGGCGTCCCATGACATATTTACGACTCAATCGAGTTTGATGGCGGGAAACAAGGAAGCGCGGCTCGTCGCAACCGTGAAACTGGAATCCGGATATACAAAAAAGGCGGGAATTGGTTTGATGTCCATCCCATACCGCCTTGCCTCCCCGAAAATCGACGGCTGTCTCAAGGAATGGATCGATGTTCCGAAACTCTTTCTGGATGGGATTTCCCTTTCTTCGGAGAGTTCTTCAAGCGTAACGGAGAGTAATAAAACAAGCGGAATTTTTCAATTCTGGATTACGGAAAAAAACTTCTTCATCGGGGCGGCAATTTGCGATAAGAGCCCCTTAGTCAATCCCCTTGTCGATAATGAGATCAATCGCGGCGACAGCGTTGAGTTGTTTCTTGGTTTGGATGGTTCCGTAAACGCCAGCGCTTCCACGGGAAGAAATTTTCATATCGGAATCGCCCCCGGCAACATGGGACGCCTTCCCAGGTTATGGAACTGGACTTCGAATTCATCGATCCCCGGCGGCGAGATTGTTGCCTGCAGAACTCCCGATGGCTATGTCATGGAGGCAAGAATCCCCTTTGCCTCCCTGGGTTCGTGGAAACCGCAAAGAAACCTTATGATCGGTTTCAACGCCGTGTTGAACGATCTGGATGATCAAAAACCCGATCGTCCTCTTCATAAACTTGTATGGAATGGGAATGCCGAGGACAGATTCGATCCATCGAAATGGGGACTGGCAATCATCTGGTAAGAAAAGGAAAGGAACCATCATGGATGGGATGAGAAACCTGGACATTTCATCAAACGGGGGGGAATTCCTGGCAATAGGGCTGATGTCCGGCACCTCCGTTGACTGTGTGGATGCGGCGCTGGCGCACTTTACGATTCACGAGGGGAAGTTCCGCCACCAGTTGCTGGAATTCACCAGCGTCAATTATCCCAAAGAAATTCGCGCGAAGATATTCACGGCTTTCCAGGATGGAGTCGGTTCCTTGAGCATGGCGTGCGAGTTGAATTTTGAAATCGGAGCGGTATTTGCAAAGGCGGCGCAGCGCCTGATAAATTCCTCCGGATTCCCCAGGCATTCGATCCATGTGATCGGTTCTCACGGGCAGACCTTGTATCACCAGCCGCCCGGAAATAAATCGAGGAAGAAATATACGCCCTCCACGCTTCAACTCGGGGAGGCGTCAGTGATCGCCCTGAAAACCGGCATCCCCGTGGTGAGCGACTTTCGCACCGCGGACATGGCTGCGGGAGGACAGGGGGCGCCTCTTATCCCCCTTGCGGATTATCATCTTTTTTCCCATGAGAAAAAAACCCGCATCATTCAGAACATCGGGGGCATAGCCAATTGCGCCTATCTTCCCGCAAACGGAAGTCTGGACGATGTCATTGCCTTTGACACCGGTCCCGGCAACATGGTGATCGACGGCTTGGTATCAAGTTATTCGAATGGGCGGGAGCTTTACGACAAAAGGGGAACGCGGGCATTCAAGGGAAAAATCAATGAGAAGCTGCTGGCTATTCTCCTGAAGGACGCCTATTTCTCCAAGTCCCCGCCAAAAACCACAGGCAGGGAATTATTCGGGGAAAATTATGTTCGGAATCTGATCGAACTGGGGAAAAAAATGAAACTTTCCCATGATGACGTCATTGCCACGGCTTCCCAGCTGACTATTGAGACCATTATGCAGGCATATAAGAGATTTCTATTTCCCCGCGGCATTGCCGGAGAGGTGATACTCGGGGGTGGGGGAGCAAGAAATCGCTTCCTTGTCAATGGGATGAGGACGCATCTTCAACCGGATGTGAAACTTTTGACGCATGAATCTCTCGGGGTGAACAGCAAAGCCAAGGAGGCGATAGGTTTCGCCCTTCTGGGATTGTTATGTCTTCTGGGTATTCCCGGTAACATTCCATCCGCCACAGGAGCCCGGAAAGCCGTTCCCCTGGGAAAGATTTACTATCCGTAATCCAACCACCCGCCAAGAAAACTGATGCGCGCCCCCTTGCATTGTTTTCATTAAATTCCCCTTTACATATTCATTTCAACAGCTCAAATTATATTTTTTGGTATCTTTGATATGATAAGAGATTTTTGTGATTTGTTTGAATTTACCGAATTATGGAGCTCGTGGGGAGGTTTTTTGTATGCCGATATATGAATACGAATGCGAGGATTGTCATTACATCTTCGAGGAATTACAGCCCTTTAATGACAAGACCTTTATGAAATGTCCTCGATGCGGGGGCAAGGCGAAAAGACTCATCAGTGAGGGAGCTGGTTTGATTTTCAAGGGAAGCGGATTCTATATCACAGATTATGCGCGCAAGAACGCGTCTATTCCCGGAGAAACGAAAAAGGACGATTCTCCCAGGGAATCAAAAACCGATGAGGGCAAAACGTCCAAGCCTGAAGAAGACAAAAAAACCTCTAAAAAAGAATAAACCATCAAGTAGATGGAGGCAAAAGGGGTGGATGCCCAGTCTTATTATCTCCACAGGATAAGTCCATATATTGTTCGATTTGGAGGCGGTTTTGGTCTTCGGTGGTATGGCGTTTCTTACGTTGCCGGGTTTATTGTGGGGCTGCTTCTCCTTCGTCATTTATCCAAAGCCGGTTTTTTGAAAATCAAGTTTAATGAAATCGACGCCCTTCTCACCTATCTGATCATCGGAGTCGTTGCGGGGGGGCGTATCGGGTATGTTTTATTTTATGAACCCGCCCTGCTTTGGGATTGGGGAAGCGGTTTCCCTTACTGGGGTTTACTGGCAATCAACAAGGGAGGCATGTCGAGCCATGGGGGTTTTCTTGCGCTCATTTTCATGGGCGTTCTTTTTGCGCGGAAGTATGGTTACCCCCTCCTCCATATCGGCGATGCGGTCGTAATAGCCGCGCCTCCCGGACTTTTTTTCGGACGCATGGCGAATTTCATCAACGGGGAGCTTTTCGGAAGACCTTCCACCGTACCCTGGGCTGTGTGTTTTCCCACGGAGATCATGAACTGGCCATCGGAGAAAATCCAGACGCTCTTTCATCATCTGAATGAAAACGGCATGGCGTTTCGCGACGTCAACCATCTGATTGAATCTATTCCCGGAAATGACGCCGCGGCGAGTCTGGTTTCCCCTTTTCTTATTCCGAGGCATCCCTCGCAGATTTACGAAGCCCTTCTCGAAGGCGTTGCGCTGTTTGCGATCCTCTGGATAGCGAGGAAAAAGATCAAAAGGGACGGCATGATGATCGCCCTCTTTTTCTGGGGTTACGCCGTCATGCGGATTTTTGCGGAACAGTTCCGGGAACCGGATGCCGGGATAGGGTATCAATGGCTTGGTTTGACGCGCGGACAGTGGCTCAGCATGGGAATGCTCGCTGCCGGCGGGATATTTTATTATTTATCGTTCATGGGCGAAACCGTTTTAAAGAAGAATCTTGAGAAAAAATCGCAGGATAAGGCGCATAAGAATGTAAAACGTAAGATTTCAAATGAAAAATGAAAAATTGGGGTATAAAAATTAATACGCGGAAACCCCTGATATTTTACAGGAATCTTAATCCCATTAGACTTGACACAAGCGGAAAATAAGATCATTCTTTTTCTATATTATTTTGGCATATAAAAAGACCTGTTTGAATAAACAATAATGGGAGGCGCATATCGTGGCTGAACAAATCGGATTTCCCGGTAAAAAAATTATCAATTTCGCCGACAGATTGCATGCAGAGTATATCCGGCTCGATCTGAAGAGCCAGTCCAAAGACGACGCCATCAGGGAACTCGCCGATTGTCTGAAAGAAAATCCCAATCTCGTTCAGTTCGATCGTTTCCTCCAGGATGTGTTCAAACGCGAGAAAGAGGCGTCCACCGGCATCGGCAATTTCGTCGCGATTCCTCATGCCAGAACCAACAGCGTAAAGGACTTTGTTGTTGCCATTGGAAGGAAAACCTCCGGAATCGAGTTTGAGTCGATTGACGCGAAACCCGTGGAGATCATCATTTTAATGGGCACGCCCCTGGAAAAGGTCAACCTTTACCTGAAACTCCTGGCGCATTTGAGCCATCTTCTCAAGCGCCCGGGATTCATTGACGGGCTGAAAACAGCCATAGATTCCCAGGCTGTCATCGATCTATTCCGGAAAATCGAAAACGCAGGAGGATAACGGGCGCTTCTTGACTCCCTTACGGGAAGGATGACTCATTATACTACTATCATGCAAAATCATCGAAAATTGTATATTTATCATTTTAAATTGGGTTGCGGCTCCGCCGCGCCGGGATATCTGGTTTATATTCTGATCGGTTGGGGAGCGCTCTTATGAAACTTTTAGTGATAGTCATGAATGATCGCGACCTGGTGGCGGATGTGATTTCCGCCCTCGTGGAGCTGGATGTTCGCGGCGTTATCGCCTTGGAATCCGAAAGCGTCATGCTGTTTCTCGCGCAGGAGGTTCCGATTTTCGCCGGATTGCGGGAATTGATCACTTCTCCAAAATCCTACAACAAGACCATGCTGGGCGTCACGGATAATGAAAACATCCTCGACGATCTGTATGACATGTTGAAACAGATCGGGATCGACCTCAAGATTCCAAACATGGGTTACGCCTTCACGATTCCCATAGACAAGGCGATCATGGAATCTCTCGAGGAATAAACATTCCTTACATTCCCTTTCTTAAGATAATGTTGATAGAAGATAATTGCGGCGTGAAACGGAAGAACAAAAGACAAGAGAAGGCGTATCAACCATTGAAGAAAGCATGGGACGCGCCTCTTTTCTGGAAAGCGGTTTTGCTTTGCTTTGTAACATTCATTGCATTCATTCCTGCTTTGAAAGGGGGATTCATCTGGGATGATAACGGCTATATCATTCAGAATCCCACTCTGAGAAATTCGAACGGTCTCAGGCAGATATGGTTCTCTCCTGGTTCAACAACACAGTATTATCCTGTTCTCTTTACATTATTCCGCATTGAGTATCAAATCTGGGGCTTGAATCCCTTTGGATATCATCTTGTAAATATTATTTTGCATATACTTAACACAGTGATTCTCCTGATATTGTTGCGTCATTTGAATGTTCCGGGCAGTTTGTTGATTGCCGCCGTTTTTTCGGTTCATCCCATTCATGTCGAATCTGTGGCGTGGATTTGTGAACTGAAAGATGTATTGTCCGGTTTCTTTTTTCTCCTGACGCTCTATTTTTGGCTTGAATATGAAAAAAACGGGAAATGGGCGCATTATGGGGGAAGTCTTGTTCTTTTTTTGCTGGCGATCTTCAGCAAAACAGCGGTAACCCCGCTGCCTGCGCTGCTATTTCTGTGGATATTATTTAAAAAGCGGGGGAATTCACCCCGCCAATTCCTGTTTATTGCGCCGTTTTTTCTCATCTCTCTTGTATCGGGGCTGCATCACAGTATTCTTGAGGTTAAAAACATCGGCGACGCTTCAGGCGATGTCAACTTCACCATCTGGCAGCGGCTATATATCGCGGGTCGGGGCTTCTGGTTCTATCCGATGAAAATCATCTGGCCAAGCCCCCTTTTGCCCATTTATCCAAGATGGGAACTCGGTGGCGCAAAAATCGTAAATGTTCTCTGGCCCTTCTCGGTAGCCGCTTTCCTCTTTCTTCTCTGGATGCTTCGGAATCGAATCGGGATTATTCCTTTTGCTGGAGTGACGTTCTACACAGTGATGATTCTACCTGCATTGGGAATAGTCTCTCAGGCATTTTATCGATTCTCCTTTACAGCCGATCATTTTCAGTATCTGGCAGGCATTGGAATAATGACTGCCATTATCGTCCCTTTTTATGACCTTTACAAGAAATATCAATTCTATTTGAAACAAGTTGTTCCAGTTTTTTCTGGCATGCTGCTGATTACGCTGGTGATACTTACCTGGAGACATAATATTGTTTTTCAAAGTAATGAATCGTTGTGGAAGCACGCCATTTCCCATAATCGGGAAGCCTTTGTCGCTTATCATAATCTTGCCCATAGCATGATTCAGCGCAATAAGCAATCTGAGGCAATCACGCTTTATCAGGAAGCCATCCGGGCTAATCCCGATTATAAGGATGCGCGCCTGGGACTCGGCGTCCTGTTGATAGACATGGAAAGATATGATGAATCCATCAAGGTATATCGGGATGCGATTGATCTGCATCAGGATTTCGCTCC
>JAFGFK010000401.1 GCA_016931135.1 Candidatus Sumerlaeota bacterium
AAGGGGGTTGGGGCTATCGCCCCTTCCTCTTGTTCCTGATTTCTTATTCCTTATTTTTTTACCCACAGATTATTTCAAAGAGCCAAAAGAATATTCAGCGTTTTAACCACGCCTCCAGAGTAATGCCATATCTCGTATTAACAGATCTGGATATCGTCGAATGTCCCCCGGTTTTAATTCGCCAGTGGTTGGCAGAACCTATTAGTAAAAATCTGATTTTTAGAATTGCGGTTAGAGAAGTCGAATCCTGGGTAATGGCAGATCGTGAGGGTTTTAGTCATTTTATCCATGCAGATATAAAAGTAATTCCAGGTGATTTGGATAAATTAGATGATCCCAAGAGTTTTTTATTGGAGAAAGTAAGAAAATATGCAGGAAAAGATATCAGGAGAGACCTTTTACCTCGGGAAAACAGCACGGCAAAAATTGGACCTGATTATACCGGGCGTCTTTCAGAATTTTTAAATGAAAACTGGAGTATGAGAAGAGCTTTACCTCATTCGCACAGCCTTCAAAGGACAGTAAATACGCTGAATAAATTCATTCCCGTGAATCCATAATACAATTTCTTTCCTTTTGAATCTCAATTCTCACAACGTTGCCGATCGCCACCATACGTGGTATTTCTCCTCCAGTTCCTTTTCCGGGGGGAAGGGATAGTAACAGATTTCCTTTTGATCCCCGATATAAAATCCGGATTCCACCATGCGGTAGGGAAACTTTGCAGGCGGGATGCGGTCAACGGTCTTGGTGTGTTTCTCCGGATTGTTCTTAATGGTTTTCAAACAATCGCGCAGATGCATCAGGGCGGGATAGGGGAGATCCCGCGCGCTTCCGGTTTCCGGTTTTTCCGCAAGATCCCCCAGCCGCAGTTCGGCAAAGAACAGTTTCGGAACATGAATGGCGTGCGAGGAATCGGTCATGAACCTGCAGAAGGAAACCGGATCGAGAGAGCTGGCGATCCGGGGTTGAACAGGGCACAGTTCCTGGTAAAGACGGATTTTTTGTGTAAATGCGGGTATGGCGTCGCTTTTTGGCAGTTTGAGAATACGGGCGTCGGGAGTGACAAGGTGAAGATTTTTCAGGGCGGAGAGGGGAAGATGCTCCAGTACGCGGTAGATGGAAAGATAAAGGGAATGTTTCGGTTCGCCACCGGGATGGGGGGCGCAACGCTTTTCCATATCGGACAAATCGAAATAATCCCCGGAAAAATCAGGCGCCGCCTCAAACAGGATCGCCTGGCCGCTGGCGCGTTTTTCCGAACCAATGGCGAAATAGGAGCAGAAATCCTCCGGCGAAAGCATCGAGGCGATCAGCGCCTCGGGCAAAACCGAAAAATAATAATAGATTGACATATCGAGCCTCCCTGAAAAAAATTCCCATTCCCGGCTTATCCCGGTCTTTTAATATATATAAAGGATACAGGGGGCTCATGTCAAGCTCGGAATAAAATATGGAAAAGAGTTGGGCCGATGATCCGATTAAATTATTTTTAATCCTCTTTTTACTTCTTTTGCAAAGGGATTGTTTTGATTGAAATCTTCTTCTGCAATAGGGTGGGGTTCTATGCGCAGGTCAAAATCCCGACGAAGCCGCATCAAATTTGACAATTCTTGCACGCTGTTTTTATAGCCCTTCAGTATGATAGCTATATCAATATCGCTATCCTCGTTAAAACTATTTCGCGCATAAGAACCAAATATAAAGGCTTCTTTGATATCGTAGTGACGATCAGATATAAGATGCTTCACATAATTCCGCGCATTTTTTAAAGCAATTTTTTTATCCATATCCTGAAATTCCTTATTTGGGAAATGTATTTATCGGCGAACTTTTCAGTGCATTTCTTGTAAAAATTCAATTTATAATATAATTTTTCAATGACAATATGTCCAACAAATAATGACCAGGGATAGTTTTTCCCCTTATACAAATATTCCATGGTATTATAATCATTGTCAGAAGACTTTATCCAGTATTTAACGATTTCGTCTTTTTCCATATATCATATTTTTCCTCAACAATCTGAAACTACCATAAATACATAGGATTTGGGTTATGTTTCTGTCAACTGGTTTCGGGTGGGGGCTGGAACAATCATTAGAAAGCGTTGAATACAAATCTCACGCGTTTAGATTAATTTTTATCAAAAAGTTTTACAATTTTTATTATCAATACAATTAGTACGCATAAAGGCGCTCCAACAAATATTATCCCTATAACGAAACCAATAAATGCTACAATTAGAAAAACTATAATTCCAATTACTTGAATTGTATTTTTGGCAAATTCACCGAACTTCACGGATAAGAGTTGTTTTTCATCATTATTTTCATTCATTAAATCTCGAGCAGCTTCTCTAAGAATTGCGATTCGCTCCTTATCATTTAAGATCTCTAAATGGTCACGATTCAACAATCTTGGATCAATAGGCATTAGACTCAATCCTACTTATTCCGGATTTCACGCTTCCTATTACTTGAGCCCCCATCGTAAGATTCTCCTTTCCTGATTGATAATTTGAAAATGATTCTGTTTTCACCGTGCATTTTTCGGTGCGAAAAATCTGTTCAATAGTACCGCAACGATGAGGAGAGCGCCGATCACTACGAGATTCAACTCGTCCTGGTTCCAGCGCCAGCTCACGAACTCGCGCACCTCGTGGATCATCAGTACCCCCAGAATCGTTCCAATGATCGTGCCTCGCCCCCCGAAAATGCTCGTTCCGCCAAGGACAACGGCGGTAATCACATCCAGCTCCATGCCGGTCGCAATGTCCGCCTTTGCCGTGTTCCTCCTCGCCACATAAAGAACTGCGCAAATCCCGGCTGCAATCCCGGCAAGGGTATAAAGGAAAAATTTTATCCTGTTCACATCAATGCCGGAAAAACGCGCGCCGGTTTCATTGTGCCCCATGGCGTAAAGGAATTTGCCGAAAGGCGTTTTTCCGAGAATCACCATGGCGGCAATAATGGCAAGTATCACAATGACTCCTGGAACAGGGAGACTCCCTATCTGTCCGCGCCCGATCCAGGCAAAGGTCTCCGGGAATCCCGAAATAGGTCTCCCCAGGCTGATCCCTTCCGCAATCCCCCGAAACGCGGCAAGCGTGGCAAGCGTAACGATCAACGGATGCACCCTGATCCACGCCACGAAAACGCCATTGAGCGCGCCCGCCAAACCTCCGGCTATAATCGCAATCAGGGAA
>JAFGFK010000402.1 GCA_016931135.1 Candidatus Sumerlaeota bacterium
AAAAAGGTGGACATTCCGTCTTATACCGTTTCGGTGGGTCAGGCGATAAGCCTCGAGGAAAAGTTAAAACAATCAAAATCTGTTCTTACCGCCCTGGAGCGGATTGATAAAAATGGGAGAGTCGCCTGGCTGGAATACAATCCCGAAACCTTTACGTCTCGTTTACTCACGATACCAGCCCGGGAAGATATCCCTGTGGATATTCAGGAGCAGGTTATTGTTGAACTTTATTCCAAGTAACGCCTTTTTAAATTTTTTATTCCTGCCCTAAAAGGGGGTAATATTTCCTATGGAATTAAAACCACTTGTCGTCCCAAGCCGTTTATATTGCGATCAGGAAACTCTGACCGCTCATTATGGCAAATTTTTCGCGGAACCGTTTGAACAGGGATTTGGCGTCACTATGGGGAATTCCATCCGGCGCGTCCTCTTATCCTCCATCCAGGGCGCAGCTCCCGTCTCCCTCAAAATCGAAGGCATTCCCCATGAATATTCCGTTATTGAAGGCATGAAGGAAGATATTCAGGAATTGATCCTGAATCTCAAGGCTGTAAAATTCAAGATGCTCGGCACCAAGGGCTTTACCACCATTTACCTGGATGTCAAAGGCGCGAAGGATGTTACTGCCAGTGAATTCGAACTGAATGAACATGTGGAAATCCTGAATCCGGAACAGCATCTGATGACCCTCTCCCGAAATGGCCGCGTTAAAATGGAAGTCAAAGTCGCTCAAGGACGCGGCTACAGCCCCGCCAACGAACATAAAAGCTCCGAAGAGGAGGAAATCGGATTGATCCCCCTCGATTCCGCTTTCTCACCCATAACAAATGTCAAATACAGAGTGGAAAACGCGCGTTTGGGGCAGAAAATCGATTACGATCGTCTGATCCTCGAAGTCTGGACAAATGGCAGCGTAAGACCCGAAGAAGCTATCAGCTATGCAGGCCTTATTCTGAGAGATCATCTGTCCATTTTCATCCGCATGGAAGAAGAACAAAAACAGGTCGAGGAATACAAGGAAGAGGAAGAATCTATCACTCCCATTATGGAACTCGAAGAAAAACTGGATAAAAGCATTGAGGAATTGGAATTATCGGTCCGTTCCTTCAATTGTCTGGAAGCGGCGGGCATCAAGACGATTCGGGATCTCATTCAGAAAACCGAGTCCGATATGCTGAAATACCGCAATTTCGGACGTAAATCCTTGAATGAAATCAAGAATATTCTCAAAGAGATGGGACTGAGTTTCAATATGAAGCTGGATGAACGGGGATTGCCGATGAATTATCCCCTGAAGGAAAAGGAGTCTTGATATTTTTGTTGAAGGAGTGGAGTTGCAATCATGCGTCACAGAAAAATTAAAAGCAAATTGAGTCGTCCTACAGCCCACAGGAGGGCATTGATGAGGAATCTGGCGGCTGCCCTCATTCATGAGGGAAGGATTCATACAACCGTGGCAAAAGCCAAAAACCTTCGACCTTATATTGAAAGGCTCATAACTTTGGGAAAACGCGGCGACCTTGCTGCAAGAAGACTTGTTTTCAACCGCCTTGGTCAAAAAGAAGCGGTCCATAAACTCTTTCTGGAAATTGCGCCCCGTTTCACGGAAAGACCCGGCGGCTATACCCGCATCGTCAAAGACAACTATCGCCCCGGAGATTCCGCCCCTATGGCGTATATCGAATTCGTCGAAGGGGTCCAGAAAGAGATGGTTAAAAAGAAGAAGTCCAAATCCCTTATGCCCAGATTATAACCGTTTCTTTTTTTCCTTTGATCATTGACGCCCCCCTCCCGGAAAATGATCGGGATCACTCCCTTCAAATCGCAGGCTCATAAATTGGGGCTATCCCCGGATATGCTGTATTTATGAAACACGTCCTCAAACTCGCCTCCTTTGTCAAACCTTACTGGAAGCGGTCATTGATGGCTTTGGCATGTCTGACCCTCCTTGTTTTTCTCGATCTCTCGATTCCCGCCTCGTTCAGAGAATCATTGATCAGGGAATCGCAAAGCACAACCAGACCGTTGTTGTACATACAGGGCTTTTAATGTTGGGCATTTCTCTTTTAAGCGCAACCATAGCTGTAGGCAATAATATCTTTTCCGTTCGTGTGGGGGAGAGCGTGGCAAGGGATATAAGAGACGCCCTTTTTCTCAAGATACAGACTTTTTCCTTCTCCAACCTTGACCGGTTGAAGAGTGGCGAGCTGATGGCGCGTCTCATCAAGGCATTTGTCCGTTCCGATTTGGAAAACAAGAATTTTCAAACCGCGAATGATTCCTTTACCGAATACTCGATCCGTGTGATGCGTTTCGTGGCAGCCATGTCCCCAGCTCTGACCATGTGCGTCAACATCGGCATGGTCGCGGAAGTTTTGGATACGGCGCCGGATGTCCAGGATCAAAAGGACGCTGTGACACTGCCGGAAACGTCTCCGGGGCGAATCCTCATGAAGGATGTTTCCTTTCGTTACGATAAACACGGCAGCGAGTCCGTACTCGAGGATATCAATCTGGTTGTGAAACCTGGACAGACCGTTGCCATACTGGGAGCGACCGGTTCAGGAAAGTCCTCCCTGGTAAACCTGGTTCCCCGTTTCTACGATGTCTCGAAAGGTAGCGTTTCGATTGACGGAGTGGATGTCCATAAGGTACGGCAGGATTCACTTCTCGAACAGATTGCAATGGTTCCCCAGGAGACAACGCTTTTTTCCGGAAGCGTGCGGGATAATATCCGGTATGGGGCGCCGGACGCCAGTGAAGAAGATGTCATCGAAGCTGCAAGGAACTTCTTGAAAGAAAGGGTTTTTATCATCATTTGTATATGAGTCAATTCAAAGGGCGACAGATATAATTCGAAGGAAATTGTATTTGTCAATTGATGAATTTATATACGGAAATACCTGAATTTTTATAGGGTTTGACCCCGATTTTTTTTGATACCTTCAGAAAGGAACACGTCCCTATGAATACGAATACATCTTATTCCTTGTTTATTTTACTTTTCCTGTCGCTTCCTTTTTGTGATCTTGTTCAGGATTCCGCCTTCGGGGATGATACAGACTATGGGGCGGATGCGGCGAACGCCGCCTTTCCTTCCTCGATACGCCGAACCGATTCCCCTTTCAATTATCTGGCGCTCAGGGATCATATCGGCCCCAGCGGCGTTCCCCTGGGAGGAATCGGCGTGGGATGTTTCGACATCGCCCCGGATGGGAGGTTCACGCGCATCGCCCTCAATAATACACACGAGGATGGCGTTCTCAAGGATGTCAAGGGAACATTCATGGCTGTTTGGGAATCGGGATATCCTGTTGCCCGAAGACTGGTTCGGGATAAAAATATTTTCCTTGGGATGTCCGGATTCGAGCACACGACTTATCGGGGATTGTTTCCCACAACGCGCATTGCGTTTGATAATGGAGGGAATACGCGCATTTCGCTTCACGCCTTCTCCGGGTGCATTCCGCATAATATAAAGGATTCCAGCCTCCCTGTCGCCTTTCTGGAGGTAACTTTCGTCAATACCATGGGTAGTGATTGCGAGGTTTCCGCAGCGCTTTCCTGGGAGGACATCTTCGGCCGCGGCATCCGGGATATCAAGGATGATCGCACCCTTTCCGAACTCAAGAATGACGCATGGGGCATGTGGGGAAATGGCGCGACATGGAATGAAATCTGGGGGGACATCGAACGCAAACCGTCCTTTGCAGAGGCGTTTGCCATGGATGGGTGGAAGGGAATCCGGCAATATACGCAAGGGAACTTCAAACCGCGCAAATGGAGCTATCAAAATTATGTGAGCGAGGTCGCGATTCTGACGGAATCCTCCCGAGACGCCCAGGTTACCTTCCTGCCCTCCTATGACGTCGATCAGGGCGACCTATCCTGGGAATCGTTCGTAAAGACCGGGCTTTTATCAAACATGAATCAAGGGGGAGAATTGTTTCAATCCGGCAGCGCAAAGCGAAAGGCGAGCGCTGTCGCCATGAAGATCAAATTGAAAGGCGCCGAGATGAAAACCATTCGGTTTCTTATCGCATGGCATTTCCCTGAACCGAAAATCGATCGGGAAAAGGATCATCCAAACAGCTGGTTCGGCTCCGCTGATTATGCAAGATATTTTCACAACTTTTTCCCTGATTTCAAATCCCTTCTGAAATACGCCATCAATGAACGCGAACGCATCCTCGATGAAACGCAGGAGTGGCGGAAGCCCGTTCTGGAAAGCTCATTTCCAAACTGGTTGAAATTCAAACTCATCAACTCTTCCTACACGCTTTTTACCAATACGATCCTGAACAAGGCGGGCGATTTCACGGTGATGGAGGGAGGCATGTTCGGCCTTGCGGGAACCATGGATCAACGCATCTGCGCCCATCCGGTTTATCAGAAATTCTTTCCTCTCCTGAACCGATCCGAAATGGAACTCTTTTCCTGCACCCAGGGGGAAAAAGGCGATATCCTTCACTTCGACGCCAATTATTATATCGGCATGGCGTCGAAAGATGGGAAAACGCCCACACCGCACAGCAGCATGCTGGACAATACAATGGGCTGGATCATCCAACTGGCGAAGGATTACAGAGAAACCGGCGATTTGAAATATCTGGAAACCAACCTTGATCGCATTCGGAAAGGCTTCGTTTATTTGAAGTCGCAGATCAAAGTCGAAATTCAAATCCCTGTGGGTGATACGACGTATGACGATTATCCTCATCCGCCGATTTACAGCTATACGGCGGGGATGTACCTGGCGACCCTGAATGCGGGAAAGGAAATAGGATCGGCGTTGAACGATCCGAAAATGGCGAAGGATTGCAAAGAACAGTTCGAAAAGACGCGTTCGGATTTTATCAGGCGTCTTTGGAACGGCAGATTCTTTTCCTATGGCTGCGAAATGGACGGTACGGGGCGCCAGGATCACCGGATGTTCACCGGGCAGATCGCAGGACAATTTGTCAGCAGACTGTGCCACTGGGGCGATGTCATTCCCCTTGATATGGCGCGAGCCTCTCTTATTTCCCAATTCAAGACCTCCCTCGCGTCTTCTCCTGATTTTTACGCCAACAAGGTGTTCGATCTGAATCTCATGAGGGGAGTCGATATGCCCGGTTCCCAGTGCTGGCCCTTCTATCTTGAAAGTTATACTGCCATGGCTGCGCTTCAAGCTGGATATGTCGATGAAGGACTGGATATTATGAAAAACATCCAGATGGTTCATCTCAGGAGCGGCTGGACATGGACGCAGAATCTCTGGAATCCGGGAGAGATGACCTATATGACGGCGCCTGTAACCTGGTTCATCACGGATGTCATCGCCGGCGCCGGATTGGATGTCAACAAGGGCGTCCTTTATCTTGCCCCGATCGTTTCCCGGGATGCGGACAGGATCGCCTATCCCATTTATTATCCCGGTTTCTGGGCGTCTCTGGTATGCGTCGTCGGAAATAAAGATATGAAACTGCGGATTATTGAAACTTTCGGAGACGGAAAAATCATAATCCGGAAGATTGTCTGCGAACCGGCAGGCTTACCAGCGGAAAACCGTTCCATTATAGATATTGAACCATTTGTAATGGAGCGGAACGCTGCGCTCGATCTTTCCCCTTATTGGGATATTCTGATAGATTCGAATTTATGAATGAATATCAGATTTTGCTTGAATAAAATGATAACAATGGAGATATTGTAAGTTATTAAAATTTGGGAATTGATTTCCGATTTTGTTCGCTAAATAGGGATTATTGTTTGTCAATTCAGGTTTGTATAATAAACGATAAGAGGTGATTATCATGGTCGATAAACTTCAGGATACTCAATCGAGCGATCAATTGGGCGCCTCTCTTGTCAAGGAGGGGATACTGTCCCAGCCCCAGCTTCAACACGCCCTTCAGGTCCAATTGGACTCCTTTGAGAAAAAACGACTCGGTCAGATACTTGTCGATCTGGGTTATGTGGATACCAGCCAGATCAGAGAAGTATCCCGTAAATACGGACTCAGACAACCTCTTGGGGAATTGCTGATTGAATGCGGATTTCTTACTGAAGAGGAACTCGATTCCGCGCTGGAGATGCAGAAACCTTCCGGGAAACGTCTGGGAGAGTATCTGCTGGAAAGTAACCGGATCACCGAGGAGCGTCTTGCCCGCGCCTTGAGCCTTCAGACCGATCTTCCCTACATCCTTCCCAATAAACGCCTTGTTGACCAGGCGGTCTTTCAAAAATTCACCCCCGCTTTTCTAAGGCAATTCAACGTTTTGCCTCTCTTTAAAAATGAGGATGTCACAACCGTGCTGGTTCATGATCCTTTCGACAAGGAAATGCTGCGAATGCTGAATAGCCTGGTAAAAGGGAAAACGGAATTCGCCATAGGACCAAAATCAAACATTGTCAAGGTGTTGGGCGAGATGCTGGAGGAGCGCGCCCTGATTTCGCAAACGGGCAGAATCGCCACGGAAGATAATGCGATCAATACCTCCTTTCAGAGGTACGATCTGGACAAGGCAATGAGCGGCTCGATATCCAGCGCGCAAGCTGTGAGCATCGTGGATTATATCATGTCCAACGCCTTTTCCCAAGGCGCCAGCGATATTCATATCGATTCCATGTATAACAAGCTCAGGGTAAGGCACAGGGTGGATGGCGTCCTGATTTTTGATACGGACCTTCCGAAGAATGTTTCGGAAGCTGTCATCCGCAGGATCAAGGTTCTTTCCAAGATCGAGATCAGTGACGCATCTACCGCTTCGGATGGCCATATCTATGTAAAGTACCTGGATAAAAATATCGATTTGCGCGTTTCGATCTTCCCTACAGTTCTTGGACCATCGATTACGATCCGTTCCCTCAGTAAAGAGATAGGTTTGAAAAACCTCGAAGACCTGGGAATGCTGCCCAGGGGGCTTACGACCTTGAAACAGATTCTGGATTCCCCGGCGGGACTGATCCTTTTTGCGGGGCCAACCGGATCGGGCAAAACAACTTCTCTTTATGCGTGCCTGAATTATTTGAATCATGATGACCTGAAAATATGCACCGTGGAATCGCCTGTAGAGTACAGCATCGAAGGCGTGGCGCAATGCCAGCTCCGTTCCCAGGAACGGGATCAGATAGGCGAGCGGGTGAAAGCCATGCTGCATCAGGATGCGGACATCATTGTTCTGGGAGAGATCAATGATGAGGATTCCGCAAAGACCGCCGTGGTCGCCGCTTTGACCGGGCACAAGGTCTTTTCCACCATTCATACAGAAGATACCTTCGGCGCGATCTTAAGGCTCATGGATATGGGTATGCGGAAATATCTTCTCACAAGTACGGGAGTGGCTTCCATAGCCCAGCGGCTCCTTCGTAAGGTATGCGGGCAATGCCAAAAGCCCTACAGACCGGAGAGGAGCCTCTTCCGGCATTATAACCTGAAACATTTCGATCCGGACAATTGGGAATTTTATCGCGGCGCAGGATGCGCCGCCTGCCACCAGAATGGATTCCTGGGGAGAACCGGAGTATTTGAGATTCTGACCGTCAATGAGGAAATCCGCAACGCCTTCCTGGATAATCAGAGCGCCTCTTCCCTTCGCAAACTTGCCCAGAACACGAAATCATATCTATCTCTGCGGGAAGCCGGTTTTATCAAATCGCTTCAGGGGGAAACTACGCTGGAGGACGCCTTGGGAATATTGTCTTACAGTGAAAAGCAATCCTTTGGCGCCATGGAACTTACAGAAGAAGATATTAAGTATTGGATGAATATAACCGGAGATGCGGAACATGATAAAGTGGCTTTATAAAAAATACGCCGACGGGCTCGTTGCCAAGGGACAAAAAAGAAAAGCCCTTGTCTGGTATCGCAAGGCTGGCGATCTCAAACGCATGGCGGATATTCTCTTTGACTTGGGCGATTACGAGGAGGCGATGAAGCAGTACGCATCCCTCTCCTTTTTTGAAAGAGCTGCGCAGGTCGCCCTGAAAGCCGGGCGGAACGATCTTGCCTTGGAGTATTTTCGCAAAACTTCCAATCTGAAAGAGGCGGCAAGGCAACTCCTGGAAGCGGGAGACATCAAATCCTACGCCGTTTTGATGTCTGAACAGGACATGAAACAGGAGGCTGCCGAAACGCTGGAAAAAATGGGGCAGCTGACCAGCGCGGCAAGGTTGTATGCTGAGATGGAAAATTTCGAGAAGGCAATCGCCCTTTTCCGTCAATGTCAGAGCTGGGATCAGATGATATCTGCTTATAAGGCAAGAGGGGACCTGGAAAAAGCGGCGGAGGAATGCCTGGAACATGAGGAGTTCCAGGTGGCCGCGGCGCTCTATACCCTCAATGAACAATTCAGCCACGCCGCAGAGGTCTATATGCGTCTTGGAAGGAAGGACAAGGCTCTGGAGTTGTTTGAAAATGCTGGGGATTTTGAGTCTATTGCACAGATCCATATTGGTTCTGGGAGATTGGACATGGCAGCCCTGGCTTATGAAAAAATTCCAGGCATGGATCATATGGCGGGAGAAATCTATGAAAAACTTCTCATATTGGATGAGATGGATGTCATTAGCTTCAAAAATAATATTCAATGCGGAGTGGCGTCTTCCGATGGATCCGGCTTTGTGCTTTGTAAAGTCAACCGGTCTGTCACCTATACGACATCCGATTTGAATCCCAAATGGAGAATTATCGCTGGGGGCGATGGCATTCCCAGGGCGGTTGACATGACAAAGGAAGGCAAGCATATAATTGTCGGTACGGAAGGGACAGTCCTCGGTAAAGACAATTTCCTGACGCTTATTACGAATAAGAAAGAAATCTTATGGGAAAAAAGCCTTCCGGAACCGGTCAAGGCGGTCAAGTTTCTTGCCAATGATACTGACTTCGTCGCTGCTATCGGCGACGAAGTCTATTGCTTTTCCATAAAGGGAGAGGAAAAGTGGGCGAGAGAGGTCGATTTCAAACCCTGGTCGATCGATGTGTCATCCGGGGGCGACCGGCTGCTCGTGGGGACTCTGGGGGGAACCGTTTATCTCTTGAATTCCCTGGGAGATGAAAAGGGGCGCTATTCCTTCGGAGAACGCATCCATCGCATCCAGTTTACTCCGGATGGGGAAAATTTCATTGCCGCATGGGGCGATAAAAGTATTATTTATTGCAATATGAACTTCGAGAAAATCTGGGAATATTCGAGCGATGACCAGGTTCGCATGATGAAAGTCTATCCGGGAAGGGATGCGATCATATCCCTGACCACCCGGGAAATATCCCTCATAAACCTGGAAGGCGACAGGATTTACGCTGCGCCTTTCGAACAGAAAATCATGACATTTTTTACCGATGACTTCTCGAAAACGCTTTATGTCGCGCTGGAAGACAAAACCCTCCACAAGTATTCTATACGGGATTGCAAGATCAAGGCGGCGGAGTGTTTCACGCGCGCCGGGAATAAAAGCAGGGCTGCGATCATTTATCGGAGCGTGGAACGCTATTCGGAAGCCTATAACCTGTTCAAGGAAATCGGAGATTTTGAAAATGCGGCCAGCACCCTGCATCTTACCGGAGACCTGCTGACTTCGGCAAGGCATTACGAGGTCATCGGAAAATATGAAACGGCAGCGGATATTTACAAGGAGATCGGAGAACTCAACCTTGCCGCCAAGTGCTATGGCAAAGCCGGGAAGTATCAGGACGCAGCGACCTTGTATGAAGAATTGGGAGATTATATCCTGGCTGCGGATTTTTATGAAAGAGTCGGGCAATACAAGAAGGCGGGGATTCTATTCTCCAACGCCCAGCAGGATGAACGCGCCGTCCTCAACTATGAATCTCATATCAAGGAATTCCCTCAGGACAAGGAAACCATGTTCGAACTGGGGAAAAATTATCAGAAGATGGAAAGGTACGATGACGCCATCAGGATGTTTCAGAAGATTACCGAAACGCCGGAATATAAAAAGGATTCCCTGAAAAGACTCGGACAATGTTTCCTCTCCAACAAGATTTACGACGTGGCTCTCGATCGTTTCTTTGAATGCCTCGGGAAGGACGCCAAACCATCGCAGGACAATATCGACGTTTTATATGATATCGGCAAAACGTACCTTGAAAAAGGCGATTATGAAAACGCCAAAGCGACCTTCGGGAAAGTCATGGCAATCGACTATTATTACAAGGATATCCAGGAACGCCTGAGAACCTCCGAGAGACTCGCAACCCGCCAGATTCAGGAAGCGGAGGTCGCCGCCACGCGCATGGTGGATACGGCGCAGGCTCCCGCAAGCGTCGTCGAGACGCAGCCCCATATACGGTATAAAATCATCAAAAAACTCGGCGAAGGCGGCATGGGAGTCGTCTATCTGGCAAATGACACCAAACTCAATCGCCAGGTCGCCTGGAAGGTTTTGCCGCCCGCCATGGCGAAAGATGAAGACATGAAGAAGCGTATGTTGAACGAAGCGCGCGCTGCGGCAAAACTCTCTCATCATAACATTATTTCCATCTATGATATCATCATGACCGAAAACGAGTGTTCCATTATCATGGAATATATTGATGGAATAACATTAAGAACATTGATATACAGACAGCCCCAGCTTCCCCTGGATAAGGTGATGCGTTATGGAACTCAGATTTCCCAGGCGCTTCAGGCTGCGCATCATTCCGGCATCATCCACAGGGATCTGAAACCGGAAAATATCATGATTACATCGGAAAACGATGAAGTAAAAGTGGTGGATTTCGGTCTGGCGCGCCTCGGCGATGATATGCATTTGACAAGAGAGGGGTGCATCCTGGGAACTATTCCTTACATGGCGCCCGAGCAGATCATGGCGCGCGATATTGTTCCCCAGACCGATCTTTACGCCCTGGGAATCATTCTCTATGAAATGCTTGTCGGCAAGACCCCGTTTACCGGCGAGAATGTGCTTGCCCAGCATCTTAACAACGCGCCTCCGAATCTTCTTGAATTGCGCATTGATACGCCCGCCTTTCTCAACGATCTGGTAATGGATTGTCTGGAAAAAGACCCCAAGAGCCGCCCCATTGGATCTTCTCAGATTATCGAAAGACTCAAGGGCGATAAGTAAAAAAAATTGCCCGCCAGTAAGGTTATTATATCCTCGGAATATCCTCTTTCTTTTTAATCTGATTTACCCGTGGTGATTCTGTGAATTCCCTTTCCTGAGTTCGTGAGTTCCAGATTCAAATTTATTTTTTTCCGTGGTTTTATTAAGATTATGCCATTCAGGTTTGACTCCCTTTGTGAATTATTATTCATTAAGATATTGACGTCAACTCCGAGAATAGGGTAAACATTCTTTGTTTAAATTTACGGAAAAGAACGATCCGTCAGTTACCGTTCTTGAGGGAGAAAAGGAATATGCCGGGACATTGGGAAATCATTGTAATCATATTGATTGCGTTGCTGATTTTCGGACCTAAAAAGATACCGGAGCTCATGCGCGGCCTTGGAAAGGGCATCAGGGAATTCAAGGATTCCATGAAGGAAGAACCCACGAAGCATGAAGAACCGCGCAAATTCAAAACAACAAATCATGATGATGACAATAACCATCAGGATTCTGGAGATTAAAGCATTGTCAGGTAGATTGTCTGATGATTGAAAATCGCCCCGCCGAGTTATCCGTATGGGATCATTGGGAGGAATTACGAACCCGGATTATTCGCTGCATTATCGCTTTGTCGCTTTCCGCCATCCTGGGATTGTTTTTATCGAAAAACGCCCTGGAGGCGCTTGTACAGCCCCTGGCGCGATCCCTGAACCATCTTGAGGAAAATTATCTTACGCTCCGAATATCTCCTGAGGGAACGCTCTGTGTAGAAAACCTCCCTGATCCCGAATCAATAAATAAATTATCCCGATTTCGGCTCATTTTCCATTTCGAGAAAAATGATAAAACCTTTGTCTTTGGCCCCGATTATCGCACTAATTTCTATTACTTCAATCCCATCGATCCCTTTACATTATGGCTGAAGGCTTCCCTGATCCTGGGCGTTCTGATCGCCCTTCCCTATGTTTTATTCCAGGTTTGGGCATTTGTAAGCCCCGGATTGACCAATAGTGAAAAGAGAGGAGTAAAACCGGTTCTCTGGATGGGGTTCCTCCTGTTTCCGATCGGGGCTTGTTTTGCTTATTTCATGCTGCAATTCGCCCTCGGTTTCTTTACGCGTTATACATTCCCGGGGCTGGAACCGCGCCTGGGAATTCATTCTTATATTGGTTTCGCCCTGACGCTGATGCTTGCGTCAGGGGTTGTTTTTGAACTACCTGTGGTTGTGGTGATTTTAACGTCAATGGGACTGGTTCATCCCGCTTTTTTAAGAAAATATCGCAGACATGCGATTATTTTATTGTTTTTACTTGCAGCGGTAGTTACCCCTCCGGATGTTTTTACCATGTTTGCCGTTGCCATTCCTTTACTGGTATTGTATGAATTCTCGATAATACTTTCGAGTTTCATTGTGAAAAAAAGGAACATGGATAAAGGTAATATCTGATTCCGGCTTTTCAAGCGAATAGAAAATGAATAAGAGCATTCTGATCATAGATGAGGATCAATCTTCCAACGAGCATCTTCGCGGGATACTGCATCCGCAGTATGACGTTGTCGTATCGCCCACCCTGGATGGCGCAAGGGAACAGATAACCAGCCGGAAATTCGATCTGGCTATCGGCGATTTTGAAGTTTACTTTAATTCAGGTTTGAATTTTCCCAAAGAGATCAGGCAAATCCAGCCCTCTTTGAAAACAGCCCTGATTTCACGGGTGGATACGGAGTATTACATTTCCCATTTGCTTCCCTGGGGTTGTCTCCATGCGTTTCCCAAACTTCCCTTTTACAACGCCCGCGACGTCTTCCTTTTCATCGACAACATCCTCGATCCCATGAGCGCTTTCGGGCTTCAAAGGTATCTGGCGCCGGATGCGGAAACAGAAAAAGTCCGGATAGGAAACCGTCTTGAAAAGAACAAAACCGTGGATCATGTCATCAATTTCTTTGCGGAATGCGAGTATGAAATTCATGAACTGTACGACATCAGGCTCATTATGGAAGAGCTCATTAACAACGCCATTTTCCACGCCTTTATTGATCAAAACGGGCAACCCAAGTATCATGTCAAGAATTTTGAATCCCTCGAATCTTCCGAAGAGGTATGGCTCAGGTATGGCGCCGATGCCACAACGATCGGATTCAGCATAACAGACAACAGGGGGCTTCTCACGCCACAAATGATAATTGACAAACTTTCGCGACAATATAACCGTGAGGGATTATATGATGAACGGGGGAGGGGGCTGTACCTTGCCAGGCTTCTGGCGGGAAATATGGTTTTTAACATAGAGGCGCAAAGACGCACCCAGATCGCCTGTATTTTCTATGAAAAACGGATCAATATCCCGAAATCCTTCAGTATCAATTATATACAGTAGCGCGATTCATTATATAATGAGCATGGCGTCCCCGTAACTGTAGAAGCGATAGCCTTTTTCCATTGCCTCATGATAGCATTTCATGATCAACGAATTTCCCGCAAAGGCGCAAACCAGCGTCAAAAGCGTGGAACGGGGAAGGTGAAAATTGGTCAAAATGACGTCGCAGCATTGAAAACGATATCCGGGAACGATCATGATCTGCGTTTCTTTTGTTTCCGCTTTCACTAATCCCTCCTTATTGGAGGATGATTCCAGCGTTCTGACAACGGTCGTTCCCGCAGCAATCACCCGTCTTTTCTCCTTTCTGGCAAGATTGATCCGTTCCGCCGTTTCTTCCGGAATGAAATATCGTTCCTTGTGCATGATGTGATCTTCCACGTTTTCGGAGGTTACAGGGACAAATGTGCCAGGTCCCACATGAAGGGTGATATAAACGATTTCCACGCCGAAACGCCGAAGACGTTCGAGCAGTTCCATGGAGAAGTGGAGTCCTGCCGTAGGCGCTGCCACGCTCCCTCTTGTATGCGCATAAACTGTCTGGTAACGTTCCTGGTCCCCGGGTTCTTCCGGTGAAAGATGGGAAAAATCGGTGTGGAGATCGTCGCGTCTTGCCTTGAGGATATAGGGTGGAAGGGGGGTATGTCCGATATTTTGAAGCGTTTCCCACCATTCCCCCCTGCAGGAAAAACGGATGATCCTTTGTCCGGGTTGCTGGTAATGGAGGATTTCCCCTTCGAGGACATTTTTCTGGAATACAATTTTATCTCCCGGTTTGATCTTTTTTCCCGGGCGGACCATGGCTTCCCAAACGAGGGGTTCTCGTTCCTGTATCAGGAGAACCTCGGCTTTACCTCCTCCGGGACTCCTGCGCCCCAGGAGTCGGGCGGGTATGACCCGGGAATCGTTTAAAACCAGGACATCACCCGGATCAAGATAGCGTTCAATATTGTAGAAATGATCGTGTTGAATCGTTTCACAAGCCCTTTTGACGCAAAGCAGGCGGGATTGACTTCTCTCTTTTGCCGGATATCGCGCGATCAGGCGCTCAGGCAGATGGTAATCAAATAATCTGGTTTTCATATTTTTTCTCAATTTTTTTAAATTGTGATTTGACTTTAACATGGCAAATATCGTACTAGTCAAATCTAAATCAAATTTAATATCAAAGGAGGAAATCGAATTTGTTTGATATAACCGATCTATTGAAAATGGCGGTTGAAAGGGATGCTTCCGACCTTCATGTTGTCGTGGGAAGACCTCCGGTTTTAAGAATGGACGGCCTCCTTCGCGATGTGGAAGACATGCAGTCCCTTTCAGCAGCGGATACCCACCGTTTTATTTACAGTATCCTGACCGACCTTCAAAAGCAGAAATTCGAGCAAAACAAGGAGCTGGATTTCTCGCTTTCCATTTCCAATGTGGCAAGGTTCCGCGTGAATGTTCACTTTCAAAGGGGGAGTGTGGCTTCCGCTTTCAGAACCATTCCTTCCATTATCCGGAATTTCGAGGAACTTCACCTTCCCAAGCAGGTCTGTGAGAGGCTGGCGCGCAGACCTGCAGGCTTGATCCTTATCACAGGTCCTACAGGTTCCGGAAAGTCCACCACGCTTGCCGCCATGGTCGATCTCATCAACAAGGAACGAGAATGTCATGTGATAACGATTGAAGACCCCATCGAGTATCTGCATTCGCATAAAAAGGCTTTGATCGAACAGCGGGAAGTGAACGAAGACACATATTCCTTTGCCAACGCCTTGAAATATGTCCTGCGCCAGGACCCGGACGTCATCATGGTGGGTGAAATGAGGGATCTCGAAACTATCAGCGCAGCGATTACCGCTGCGGAAACCGGACACCTTGTTTTTTCCACCCTGCATACCGTTGACGTATGCCAGACAATTGACCGTATTATCGATGTTTTTCCTCCTCATCAGCAGGAGCAGATCAGAATCCAGATGGCGGGAGTGCTGGAGGGAGTGCTCTGTCAGAAACTGCTTCCCTCCTCGCATGGACGCGGCAGGGAAATCGCCGTTGAGATCATGGTGGCGACGGAAGCCATCCGAAGCCTGATCCGGGAAGGCAAGACCCATCAGATTTACGCCATGCTGGAAGCGGGAGGACAATGGGGTATGCAGACCATGGATCGCGCGCTTTTGAATCTTTACAAAAAGGGACGCATTACCAAGGAATTGACTCTCCTGAACGCCAGAAACCAGGAAGAGATGAGAAGACACATGTTCAGTCCATAAGATATTTTCCATTAATGGCGTCAAGACTCCGGGAATGGGGAGAAACGAGATATTTCCCAAAGGAGTGGAAACTATGTTTGTTGAAATGGAACTGGCGGAAATTCAGATGTCGGAGGTTATCAATCACCATCAGATCATCATTTTATCCGAAAAAGGAGGAACCCGCGCCTTTCCGGTTTTTATAGGTTTCTATGAAGCTTCCGCCATGGAACTTTCCATCAAAAAGTATCAAACCCCCCGACCCATGACCCATGATCTTATTTTCAATATTTTGGACGCCTTTCATCTCGATTTGGTTCGTGTCCTGATCGATGACTTGCGCAATGACACTTTCTTCGGTAAATTAGTGATACGAAAAGATGGGGAAGAAGATGAATCTCTGATTGATACCCGCCCTTCCGATGCCATTGTTCTTGCCAGTAAGAGGGGCATACCCATTTTTGTCGAAGAAGACGTCCTGAACCAGGTGACACGGGCAGCCGATCAGGAAGATGAAAACCAGGAACCTCCTTCTCCCGAAGATGCCTTTTGATTACGCAGAATTCATCGAGCGTCATCCTCTCCGATATTCATGCCGTGAATCGTCGGTTGATATCATTTACAATCAGGCGGTTCTCTTTTCGGAGCGCATGATCGATTTTCTTTCGAAATCCTGTAAAATCCCGGTTTCTCCTGAATCTCTGGAAGAGTTGTTGAAATCCCGTAATATCACGATTGAAAGGCGGGAGCGGACAAAACCTCATCATCATGCCTCATGGCATAGATTGGCATGGACGGATTCCGATAAAAAAATCATTCATATTGATGAAAACGCCCTGCAAAAAATAGTTGAATCCTCATCAGGAAGGAACAATCCCTCCCGTCCGTCCTTTCAGGAAATAAGGGGAATCATACTGGCTCACGAATGGTTCCATATTCTATCGGAGAATTTGGAAGAATCAACGGATTGGCAATCCCTGAAAAAGGGGGAACGGATCATAATGGAGGAAATAGCCGCCCGGTTATTCAGCGTACGCTTGACAGGAAAATATACGAATCCCTTTCTTATAGACGATATGGTTCACATTTCATTGACATGACATGTGACATGAATAACAATCATTTAACTTTATTGGGAGCTGTTTTCAATGAAGCAAAGAGCCATTTTTTGCATGGGCGTAATCCTTTTCTTCGGGAGCGTCGCCGCATATCCACAGGAAACAGCCGGGCGTCAGGAATCGAAGGAAACAACGCCCGCCGCCATACAGTCTCTTTTTCCCATGGAACAGGACTTTTCCTGGCGTTATGAACGCATCTCCAAAGAGGGCGTTTCCCACTATACGACCAGTTATAGGGGCTCCCGCGAGATGGACGGGCATACCTATCACATATTATCCAATCCCTATGGAGTCAGTTATTATATATCGAGTCCGGATTTTCTGAAAATCGGAGGCATGGTTCAGAACGAGGATGTAAACAAAGTCAATTTCTACGAGGAGGGAGACATTGTCCGGCTCAAAACCCCTCTTGCCAGCGGGAACAGATGGCAGGGACGCGCCGTCCTGGAAAAAGAGGAAGATGTCATTATAACTGCGTATCATACGGAGATTTTAGGCTGGGAGAAAGTGACAGTTCCTGCGGGTGATTTCGATTCGATTGTTACCAGCTCCACACAACACACGATTTTCATAAAGAAGAAAACGGGCGTAGGCAGGGGAATGCTCACGTTTGAACAGGCGTGGTACAGTCCCGGAACGGGAATGGTGAGGAGAGACATGCATCTTCTTTATCCCGGGGATGTTCGCGTCCCTTTACGGGATGACCGGCTGGAGGAATTCATAAGGAAGAAAAAGTAGGGAATCAGCGATGCCGAATTTTTTTTCCTGCAGGAGGATTCAAGGGAAGAACCAGTTCATAAGCGGATTTGCCATCGGCATAATATTCATGCAGGATTTGCCGGATTTCGAATCCAAAATCCTGGTGCAGTTTGATCGAGGGAAGATTGTCGAGGGCGATCTGGCTGATGGCAAAGGATGTTTTCCGGGATTTGAATTCATCGAGAATGGTTTTGAGAAGTTTACGCCCGAGTCCGCGCCGCCGGAAATCCGGGTGCACATCGATGGTGATGATATTTCCGCTGTCCGCATCGCCCAGACAGAAGGCGATCAAACGTTCGCCTTCATATTCCCGGATGAGAACGGCGTTTTTGACGCCTGTATAAATTGCAAGGTCGCGAAAGACGTAATTGATGGGAGGATCGAAGCAAAGGGCGTCCAGGGCAACCATATCTTTTATTTCTTTTCGCGTCAGTTTCATGTTAAAAAGAATTACATTGTATTTCAGTTGATGAACAAGAAAAAAATACCGATTATATGAAAAATCGACAATCCTATAACCAGGCTCTTTCCGGGGAATCCGGAGATACGACGGGGCTTATCAGCCGCAACGCCATGAGCCTGTTATCATCCAGAATTTTTGAATATATTGGACTTTTCGCCTTTTCGATTTATTATATACCCAAGCTGGGACCCCAGCAATATGGTTTATTCAAATACGCGACATCATTCACGGGATTCTTTTTCAATCTGGCGGATTTCGGGCTGGGTATGATGATCATTCGCGAAATCGCTCACCTCGATCAGGAAAAAAGAAAACGCATAATCGGTTTAGGGCTGAGTTTGAAGATATTCCTGGCGTTCCTGACATTCGGACTCATTCTCTTTCTATCCCTGCTTATTCACAGAGACCCCCATGTTCGTTCCATCATCTGTCTTTTGGGAATCACCACAATTTTCAATTCCATGGTCTATTTTTTTTATGGCGTATTCCAGGGATATGAAAAAATGCATCTGACCGCCCTGGTCAGAGTTCTTACCACTGCGCTAATCTGCCTTGCCGGATGGGGGGCGTTGGAACAGGGATTCGGGATCATGGGTCTGGCCGTCGCCAATATTATAGGCAATGCGGCAGGCGTCGTCTTCTCTCTTTTCTTTGCCCGCAAATTATGGAAAGGACTTTTTATCAGATTCGAGAGGGGAAGAATTGTCTCTCTTTTGAAAACCGCATTTCCCTTCGGACTTTTCACTTTCTTCAGCGTCATCTACATCCAGATTGATAATGTCATGATTTATCACATAAGGGGGGAAGAAGACCTGGGAATCTACGCCGCAGCCACGCGCATTGTCATCGCTGTCTGCTTTTTTACCGAAGCCTTTATGGGCACCCTTTACCCCATGTTTTCCCGGTTTTTTATCGAAGATCGGAAGAAACTGGAAAAGACCTACGAACGCGCTTTCTGGTTTTTGTACATCACGGGCTTGCCGGCGGTCATCGGGCTCTGGCGCATCGCCAATCCGCTCATTGTGTTTT
The DNA here is from genome assembly GCA_016931135.1 of Candidatus Sumerlaeota bacterium. GTDB lineage: Bacteria > Sumerlaeota > Sumerlaeia > MWCT01 > MWCT01 > JAFGFK01. Next base: position 19,040 of record JAFGFK010000402.1, read on the forward strand.
TATTCGGTCAAACTTATGAAAAGTCCGGACCCATTCTGTCCCTGTTGAGCGTCTTGATCTTTCTTCGTTTTATCGACAATGTCCCCGCAACCCTGCTTTCCGCCATTGGCAAACAGTTTATACGTACATGGATGGTGATCGGGGCTTCGGCGATGAATATCATACTGAACCTTTTTCTCATTCCCCGGTACAGCTATTATGGCGCCGCCTATTCTTCCCTTCTGGTCAATTTCCTGCTCGTGATCATCTATTATTGTTATGGATATAAAGCGGGGATGAACATCAACAGGATGATTCCCCGAATCGTCAAACCCACAATTGCCACAGGTATCATGCTCGTATTTCTTATGATGACCCCTCAAATCCATGTCGTATTTCGGTTTTTTCTCGGAATTATCATTTATGCGCTCTCCCTGATTTTATTGGGAAGTTTCAATTCCGAGGAAAAGGAACTCTTCCGTCGCGCCATTGGCGGAATTATCAGGGGCGCCTCTTGAGCACGGCGAGGCAAGCCAGCGCATTTTAGGCTGTGCGCGATCATTGCTCCTTGAGGTTTCCAGGGGCTATTACCCTATCATCCCGCCTCTATCATATCATTGTCGCGCACATCCTGAACCTCCATGGGAAACAATAGATTTCCCCTCCCAATTCAAGGGCGTCTTGGGGATCGAGTCAGGATGCGTCCTTTTCGGGTTTGGGGTTGAGAATATCCTTGATCTGTTGTTCGATCTTCAGCGTGATTTCAGGATTTTCAATCAGAAAGGCGCGGGCGTTTTCCCTGCCTTGCCCCAAACGCGTTCCCTCATAAGCGAACCAGGCGCCGCTCTTTTCGACTATTTTATGTTCTATCGCCAGATTGATAATATCTCCCTCGCGGCTGATGCCTTTGCCGAAAATGATGTCGAATTCGGCGTCACGGAACGGGGGCGCCAGTTTGTTCTTGACCACTCTGGCTCTGACGCTGTTTCCGATGCTGACGCCCTGCTCCTTGATCGTGCTGATACGCCGGACTTCGATCCTCACCGAGGAGTAAAACTTCAAAGCCCTGCCGCCCGGAGTGGTTTCCGAAGGGCCGAACATCACGCCGATCTTTTCCCGAATCTGGTTGATGAAGATCACGCATGTTTTCGAACGACTGATGGATGCAGTGAGCTTTCTCAATGCCTGAGACATGAGGCGAGCCTGCAAACCCACATGGGTATCTCCCATTTCTCCTTCCAGTTCCGCTTTGGGAACAAGGGCGGCAACGGAATCGATCACGATGATATCCACGGCATTCGAGCGAACGAGGGTTTCCGCAATATCCAAAGCCTGTTCGCCCGTATCAGGCTGGGATATGAGCAGTTCCTCAAGTTTGACTCCCAGGTTCTTGCAATAAACGGGATCCATTGCATGTTCCGCATCGATGAAAGCGGTCACGCCGCCGCGGGCTTGGGCGTTGGCGATGGCTTGTAAAGCCAGCGTGGTTTTCCCGGAAGCCTCCGGTCCGAATATTTCAATCACCCTCCCCATAGGATAACCCCATACACCCAGGGCGTGATCCAAAGACAGGGCGCCCGAAGGAATGACGGCTATCCCCTCCAGAGTCGCCATTTCATCAAAGCGCATGATGCTGCCTTTGCCGTAATTATGCTGTATCTGACTTATCGCCAGATCGAGGGCTTTGGTTTTCTGCTCCTTCTCGTTCTCGTTTTTTTCTTTAGCCAAGGGATTTCTCCTTTCATCAAATATAAAAATATATAGACTTTTGAATTACTACGATATTTTATTAAAATCTGTTTTTTCATAAATTCAATTAGGAAATCAATTAGGAAACAAAAAAAAGAGCTGAAATGTTACAAAAAGCGGTATTTTGATTTTTTCAAAGGAATGGAAAAAAGAACGAATGCTTGTTCTGGGCGTTGAAACATCCTGTGATGAAACGTCTTGCGCGATCGTGAAGGATGGCAGGATCATTTTATCCAATATCATCGCCTCCCAGGTGAAATCCCACGCTCCTTATGGGGGCGTGGTTCCGGAGCTTGCCTCCCGGCTGCATATCGAAAACTGCATTCCCATCCTCGATCGAACCCTGGAAGCGGCTGATCTGACTTTATCCGAGATAGATTTATTCTCCGTAACAGCTGGTCCCGGGCTGGTTGGCTCTCTTCTTGTGGGCGTGGAATTGGCAAAGGCGCTGTCTTATGTTTGTCAAAAACCTTTGATACCGATTCACCATATAGCAGGACATCTTTATACGCCCTTTCTTGCATCGGAGCTGAATCATGAAGATAATGGCTTCGATTATCCTTACCTGGGACTCGTGGTTTCAGGGGGGCACAGCAGCATTATTCTTGTCAAGTCGCCGCTTGTTTATGAAGAGATCGGAAGAACTTTGGATGACGCTGCGGGCGAGGCGTTTGACAAAGTGGCAAAACTCATGGGTCTGGGCTATCCCGGGGGACCCATGATCGACCGTTTGAGTGAAAAGGGCGATCCTCAATTTGTCGATTTTCCAAGACCCGGTTCAAAATCAGACAACTGTGATCTGTCTTTCAGCGGATTGAAAACCGCGGTTGTCCGGTATGCGCATAACTGGAAAAAGGACAAAGAATCCATTACGGAAACGGATATGGCAAATGTTGCGGCGTCTTTCCAGTTTGCGGTCATTGACACGCTTCTTGGAAAAACCCGGATGGCGCTTGAAAAAACAGGGATGGAAAGACTGGCTATTGTCGGAGGCGTCGCCTGCAACAGGACTTTACGAAGAGAGGCGTTCAAGATGTTTTCCGGGATCCGGATCCATATTCCTCCGCCTGTTTTATGTACGGATAACGCCGCCATGATTGCCGGATTAGCCCCCCATTATTTCGATGCCGGGAAAACAGCGCCCCTTACGTTGAACGCCGATGTGAATTTAAGATTGTATTGATTTCCGTCTTGCTTTTTTTCGGCGACTTGGCGATTCTCCTGATATGACTTGTAGGGAAACATTTTTCTTTCAAAACAGGAAAATATGATCGATATGTCTGAAACATTGAATGACAGGATATCGCATCTCTTTCAGGAATTCAGATACTGCGAGATTCGAAAGATCTTCATGGATTCCCGCACTGGGCTTTTTTCCGGCGATACCGCGCCGTCTTCTAATCTGAAGAATCTCCTGCTTCTCTTTTCCCGGAGTCTTAAGGAACTGGGATATCGCCGGATGTCTCATAAATTGCTTTCTCATATCCTGAAAAAAGATTCGGATGTGGATTATCTTCTCGAATACGCCCAATCCTGCCTTGAATATCAGAATGTGATCAAGGCGCTGAAAACCCTCGATCAGGTACGGGAATCCGGAACGACGCGCGAAGATCATATCTTCATGATGCACGCCCTTTATAGCTGGATGTACGCCCTGATGGACGCTTTTGAGTCTGCGGAATCAAGCCTTGCTCGGGCTTCGGAATATGCAACGCCTTTGAATGAAGAGTTCTTTACCGTAACGCAATCCCGCATATTTTTCATCAGAGGCGACTGGGAAAAAGCTCAAAGCCCCCTGGTTTCGCTCCTTGCCGGAAAACCGGCGTTCTTCTCCGCGCTCCTGAGGCTGGCTTTCATCCAGGCGCAGTCCGGGCAATGGGACCTGGCGATCAAGAATTATACCCACGCCCTCCAGATTCGTCCCGAATCTTTTTCGCCGATCTATGAATTGGGCTATCTTTTCCTCAAAACCGCCCATTATGAAGAGGCTTATGAAGCGCTCCTGAACGCAAACAATCTCTCGCCGGATAATGATTATTCCCGATCCCTTTGTTGGGGCATTGGATTTTCCCTTTTTCAACAGAAACAATGCGAAAAAGCCCTTTCCTGGTTCCGCAAGGCGCAATCGAAGGATATGGTGAAAGCCTGCCTGAATCTCCAACTGGGGAAGACGGAAGAACAAATAGAGATCCGGTTGCCCTTTCCTGAAATGGACACGGCTCATTTCCCGGAAAAACCGCCTGTCGAATATCTTTTGAATTACTGGAAAAGAGATTTCAAGCCCCCTCGGGAAACGGATGATATTTCCCTGATTTCCAATTTCCGCGCGATTCTTGAACGCAATCAACTCAAGACGCGCAGTTTCATTGCTACGCCCGAAAGAATCATCCGACTCTTAAGAATGGAACTGCCCGTTGTGGTTCTGCTTTCGGATTTCGACGGACGCCATTATCATATCGTTACTGGATACAATTCCCTTACAGATTGTTTCGCAATGGATATAGCCGGTGAAATGGAATATTCCAGAGATGATCTTTTCGAAAAGATGCGCTCCACAGATTATTGGGCAATGGCGGCTTTTCCCGAACACAAGGCGGATATTGTTTCTTCGGTTTGTCCGGTGGAAGATGATGAATGTTTTCGAGCGCTGGAAAAAGCGGAAGAGGATTTGTCTTACCTGAGACTCGCCATTTCCAAAAGGCGGATCGAATCCGTCCCCCCCGGACATGGTTACATGATGAGGCTGAGGCTTCTGCATTCCCTGAGGAAACTGAACAGACCCGCCGCCTCCCTGGAACCAACCATAAAAATCATACTCAAGGCGTCCAATTATTCCGAGCCGGAACTGGGATTTGCCGCAAGGGAATATTTCATGATGAAGCGTTATTCCGATTGCATGGACACGGCGAAAAAATCCCTCTGCGCAAAAAGTCCCGGAGCCGCTTTCCTCTGCGCCCAGTCAGCGCTGGAAATGGACTTGATTCCGCAAGCCCTCAGATACAACGCCCTGGGTCTTTCACGATTTCCCGATGATGTCGATCTGATCATCCAGAGAGGCGCCGCTTTTCGCAGGAATTATGATTACAGGGAATGCTTCCGTTTCTTCCGGATCGTACAGGAATCATGTCCGGATTATCCCCCCCTCCTGAGGGAAGTCGGTGAAACATACCGCCTGATGCGGCAATACGACAAGGCGGAGGAATATCTGAATCGCTCTATCGAACTGACGCCGGATGACAGCCTTTCCTGGCAGTCGATCCTCGCTGTTTATGAGGAACAATACCGTTATCAAACCGCTGAGAAAACATGTCAGAATGTCTTGCAACAGAATCCGGATAAGGAATGGGCGTATATTTTTGTGAGTAATTTCTATCTGCGTCAATCCATGTTTCCCGAGGCTCTCTCGATTCTGGATGAGGGGCTTCGCAACCATCCGGATTCGATTCAATTGAACTTGATTCGCCTGGAAATCCTGGAAAGATCCGGAGAGACAGGCAAAGCCGAAAAAGGCTACCGGCTGCTTTTGGACAAGCGACATAACAACAAGTTGATCCAGGTTCATTATGCGATCTTCCTGACGAACAAGGATAGCTATGAAGAAGCGTACCCGATTTTTGAAAATGTGACGATGACGGATCCGGACTTCCAGCCCGCGATCATCGGAATGGCCCGGTGGTATGCCCTGCAAAACAATCTTCAGCTCGCCCTTGACCTTGTCAAACGCTCTCTTACCATGAATAAATCCGATTCCGAGCTGGTTACCTTTCTTTATCGCCTGTGTATTCCCCTGGATGCGATCAAGGAGGGAGCTCATTTTCTCCTGGCTTTATCACGGGATTCCTCCAGTTACCTCAATGCGGGATATCTTTTTGAAATCACGGATGATTTCGATCAGGCGTCGAGACTGTACCGAAAGGCGCATACCTTACAGAAAAACAATCCCCAGCCCTTATTCCGGATTGCTCAAATCCATCATAAAAAGGGGGACATCGAGGAAGCGGAGAAGATTTACAAAGAGGTCCTGGAGATCGATCCCCGCCATGACTTCGTTCTGGAAGGACTGGCATTGATTTCCCTGGAAAAAACCGATATTTCCAATGCCATGGGTTACCTGGAACGATTGTTGACCGTCTATCCGGATTATGAAAGGGCGCAGGAATTATACGTTGAAATTGCGGAGGCGAGGCAGCGGTTCGAACGCTGCCGCGCCTTTCTCGAGGCGCTGTCTCCCCAATCGGAGTATCCCGCCCATTTTTCGCTTCTTCTGGGCAAGATCGCGGAAGCGGAAAATAATTTCGACTTAGCCTTTCACTACTACAATCAATCCCTGCAATTCGATGACGCTTATATCCCTTCCCATCTTCAGATGGCGCTCTTTGAAATGAAAAGAAAAAATTATGAGGCGTCCAAGTCTATACTGGATAAATGTGTGGCGTTACAGCCCTATTTACCCGAAATCTTCGTTCTCAGGGCGCAGTTATGGGAAAAAATGGGGAAAAGAAGTCTTGCCATCAAGGATTGCTGTAAGGCGATGGAACTGGGCAAAACGGACGATGAAATGGAATTGGAACCTTACGATTTGCTTGCCGAGCTGACAAGCGCGGAAGAAATCAATCGCGATTCGCTTGAAAAGCATTATCGAGTCATTCTTCCAGGACAGTTCTATTCCCTTCTGGGGGGGGCGTACGAGAGGAAAGGGGATATGAACGGCGCCAAGCGTTTGTATGAATTGGCGGAGCCTTTCAATCCCAATCAGGGCGACTTCGAGGCTATCATAGGCTTGACGTATATCGCTCGATATGAAAACGATCACGCCGCCTTATCCACGATAAGGGAATATACCCAGTCCCTCCTCGATGAATCTGAAACCCATCCAGAAATGTTCAGTCCCATCGAGCAAGCCAATCTTCGCGAGGCAATCGCCTTTATCCTGGAAGGAGAGCGTTCCTTGAGCGAACTGAAGGAGTCGCTGAATCATTGGCGGTATGCCCTTAAACTAACGCGTTCCCTATGGGCGCTGGAACACGCCGCGTATGCCTGCCTGGATCTCGGGGAACTCACAAAAGATGGAAGCTATTTCCGGGAAGCCATTGTCTATCTGCGTGAACTACGCAATCCCGTAGATGTCCAATCTATCTTTTCACCCGCCCTGGGAGACGCCTTTTACTTTTTGAACCGATACCAGGACGCTGTACGGGAATATAATACGTTTTTCAACATGGAAGAGAGGGACCCCTCCCTTCAGCCCGTCTTTTTTCGTTACCTGGACGCCATGGAAAGAATTCATTCACCGGTAAGCGACATCACGGAACTCGCCGTTCAGAAACTCGAGTCGCTCCCTACGGACAGGATTTCCGCATCATACCGGAACGCGCTTCAGGAACGCATATTCCATAACTATGTCAGAACCCACCAGCACAGGGCGGCTTTGAGAACCGCCATTCGAGCAAAGGGATTATTCCAGGGGCTCTTCCGATATTTCAAATCAATCTTCCGAATGGAATCCTCGCCGTAACAGTTTTTTTCGAGCAAATCAAATCGCTCTTTTATAATGTTTGAGTTCCAGAAGAGAATTGTCCGAATTGACTATTACAGTAATGACATCGATGCGGCATTCGGTTCCTGGCGTAAGGCGGGTATGTTGATAGAAGCGAAAGAGAGAATATAGTTTCTTTTTTTTCCTGCCGTTTATCTTCCATTCGATTGGAATATTCACATGGGAATACTGGGTTTTGACTTCCACTATCACTATCCTGTGATTTTCCCTTGCGACAATGTCGATCTCTCCCAGGAAACAGCGGAAATTCCTTTCCAGTATGGCGTAGTTTTCCTTTTCCAGATATTGGCATGCCAAATTTTCTCCCAGGACGCCAAGTTCCCGGGGCGAAAGATGTCCGGGCGAAGTCCTTTTCCGGAAAAGCAGATTTTTCAATCGGTTCAGCACTTTCTCATGGAAAATCCGGAAGTTTGCTCGAATAAATCGTTACGCGCTCCAGCCAGATGATGGCTCTGCCGTCGTCTTTCAGATTGAAATTGATCATGTCCAGGGCAAGTTGCAAGCCACGGGCATCGCCAGCAACGTATTCAGACAAGGGGACAAAATAATAGCTGTATGCGCGATTCGCCTGAGTGAGGGTTACGCTGGCGTCCGCCGTACTGTTGAGAACGCGCATATAAGTCAAGTTGCCATCCTGTGAGAATATGCGGATACGCAAGGTGGGAATAAGATCGGACGCCACATTCCCCCGCATCACGTATTCTACGCGATACAGAAGGCCGGGCTTCAACTGAAATCCATCCACCAGAGTCGCCCAGAATCCATAGCAATCCCAATTGTTCTGTGATTGCATGGCAAGGGAGTTATATTGCGTATAAAAATACGGTTCGGTATATAAGGGTTCCGCGCCCTCGGTTTCCCAACCCTCTGATCCCAGGTTGAAATCATAGCGCTTCTCCAGATTTTCCGGAAGGAGTGAAGATGTTGGAAGGGCGTCGATTTTGACTTCTTCGAGAAACAGCGACGCCTGGGCGTCGTCATGGATATCAAAGTTAACCATATCCACGCTTAGAGTGAAGTCTTCTTTTTCCCTGGGATACAGGGGGATCCTTTCTGCAGGAATCATATACATATCGTAATTTCGCGCTTCAGCAGGAGGTGACGCTATGCCTTCTCCTACGCTGAAAACGTCGAATTCGTCAATCCACTGTGAATCGAGACTGTTGATCCGGAAACGAAGCCCGGGGGTTTGGGAAAGAGTTGTGGCGTTTCCCCTTACCCGAAACCTGATTCGATACATTTTCCCGGGATCAACTACGATAGCCCCTGGCGGAGTTTCCCACGCTCCATACGTCTTGCTGTCTGTACATCGAGAGGAAAGAGAGCCTCCTGATGAATCGAATACGGGGGGAGTGAAAATGGCTGGAATGGACAAGGGTCGCCAATTCTGCGCATCATCGGTAAATACGTATTGCCAGGAATCGGTGAATTCATCGGCGCCGATATCGATTTTATTTCCCATGGGGCGGGATTCGCCCTCAAAATCCCTGAAGAAGATTACCGTGTCGTTTCCCGAATCGATACAGGGGGAACCCGAGGACAAGTGGAAGTCCCTTTGGATGGGATCGGCAAAAAGGGGGTCTGCATCGAAATTTCCCTCTCCGGAGGTACATCCGGAGACGTTGGAATATCGGGCGCTGCAGTTGGAAAGAGAGAAAAGGTTGTTCTCCCGGATAACGCAGTTCAGAATATCGACAGCCGCTTCATTGCGGCAAGACACGCCTGCCTCGTTGAAACAAATTGTGTTGTTGAAAATGGTTGCGGTTGAAGTCGATGTAATATCCACGCCGATCGTTGCGTTGTCGTGAATGAGATTGCCGGAGATATCGGCATGGGCGTAATCTATGGTTCTGATTGCGACTTCATTATCATTGAAACGGTTCATCACAAGGGTCGCCCGGGATTGTCCCGCTGCCAGAACGCCATACTCAGCGTTGCCTGAAAACAGGGATTCCCGAACATTCAGGATCGCGTCAGCGACGCAGTCAATTCCATTCATGTTGGAATTGAATTGAGACTGGACGACGTTTGGGACAGCCCCCCAATCACATACAAGACCCACTGAATTGTTTTCAATGATACAATTATCGATCAAGTGAGAGCCATTTCCCAGTCGAATTCCCTTGCCGCAGTTTTGAATCTTATCATTGATACATGATATGTCGCCGTTCTCGGAAAATACCGCAAAATCAAGGGAGCATGAAAAATCAGAATCCTCGATGGAAAGATTTCCTCCCATTTGCTGAGCGCAGATAATACCGCCATTTATGGTAAAGGAAGATACGCTGCCCACGGTCCTCCACAAAAAGCCATTTTTAAAGCCCGGCGACAGAACGGGATTATATCCAGGGATTCCCGTCATGTTGACTGGAACGGATACGACGATTCCTCCCTCGGAATAATTTCCCGGTAGAACAAGTAGTTTCCCCGCGTTTCCCCTGTAGGGTCCATACTCGCCAGGTTCGGGATAAGCCCCTGCATCCTTTCCATCTGATGCGTAGTCGATATAAGGGGAAGTTGAGCAGAGACGATAGCTGTAGAACGCCATTGCCTGCCGTAAATGTTTCATGGGCGATTGCGCCTCGCCGGTTCCCAGATCGCTTCCATCTGCGGAGACATACAAAGGATTATTTTCGTTGAAACCCGACCATCCCACAAGGAGCGGATTCTCCATTGAATTCCCCAAATAATAGAAATCTCCTTCACTGACGCATGAATGAATGGCGTGGCAATTCACCAGGTCATCGCCATTCTCCCATACGATGGAATTATCGATCCAGACGCTGGAGGTATCCTCGACACGCGCCCCGGCAAAGATATTATGGGCAACAGTGGCGTGATTCAGGGTAGGATGACTGTTGTTACTTATGAACAATCCATCGCAGCCGCACATGGCTATCACCGTGTTTTCGATAAGAGGAGAGGAACCGGAGGATATATTCATGCCATGCCCGATACACTGTTTGATAGCGCAATTGATGACATGAGGAGCGGAATTACCGAGACACAGAATCCCGTCGTATTCGCTCATCATAATTCTGCAATTGGATATGACCGGGGAGGCGTTTATACATTGCAATCCCACATACAGAACGCATCCATCCAGTATCATGTTATTCTTCAAACTAAAGGGGGCGTTATCCGGTTTTTTAATGAAGGTAGGATAATCTTCGATCCGCCTGTTCCATAGCTCGGGATTGAAACCGCCATATAGATTGACATATTCCTCAAAGGAGAAGTTCTCATCGTAAAAACCCGAAGCCGCCATAAGATTGTGCGGTTGAATCTGAGATCCTTCAATCATGGACATGGCATGGGTTATGGTTCGCCATGGGAACTCGATAGATCCATCATAGGCGTCATTTCCGAGGGGAGATACAAAATAATCATTTGCCCCCAGGGGAGAAGCCAGAACAAGAAAAACGATGAGAGGCGACAGCAAAAAAGTTTTAAACATCAAGACATCCTTGAATCCATATTTATGATAATATCTAATCTATATTCCCGGAATTTTGCAAGGGCATTCATCGGTTGAGGAATACCCGCAACGACTGCAGGTTTGATCCATGATTTTACTCATGGCTTTCCTTCCATAATCAGCGTTTTTCCCGGCGTATTCATTCCGGAAATTTATTTCTTTTTGAATCAAATCTTCAATTCGCCTCCGGATCGCCTGTATATCAGATCGCGTGAATTCTTTTGTCTCCGTGTGATCCGCTTCGACAAAAAAAAGAGAGATAGGACATAGTTCCTGTTCCGGAGAAAAAATGGATAGAAAAAGACCATAACTTTCCACCTGGATTTCATAATCCGTTGTTCCGGCAGCCTTTTCCCGGGAGGAAAGGTATCCGGTTTTGAAGTCCAGGATGTTCCATCTCCCGTTCTCGAAGAAACAAAGATCCACCCGGCCTTGAAGAAAACCCTTCTCGAGGGAAATGGTGAAGGGGAGTTCGGTATGTTTCCTTTCAAGTCGTGATAATTCCCTGAATCGTTTTGTGGTTTTTATACGATCCCAGGCTTTTTTAATATCTTTGATGAGGAGGTCATGCTCTTTTTGAGAAAGGAACGACTCCCTGTCAATGGCGGAAGCGATCGTAAGATTTTCGTCCGCAAGACCTTCGCCATTCATGAAGTCCTGAATCAGGCTGTGCAAAGCAGTTCCCCGGAGAAAATATCTGGCGCTTCCGGAAGGAGTCCGCTGATTCGGGGTTTCCTCCCGGGAAAGCATCCTGTTCAACATGTCCTCCCTCCATCCCAGCAAATGACTCAAGTAATACTTCAAGGCGCATCGATGAAAGAGGTTAAGGCGAGTAACCGAGATGATCTCTCTTTCGGGTGTTCTGGGAACGGGAAGAATCAAAGGCAGGATTGTTCGTTTCATTGTACGCTCGGTTTCAGGTTGAACGGAGGCTTTTGCTTCGGGTTTTTCATCGCGCCGGGAAGTATCTGATTTCAATTCAGGCAAAATGACATGTACGGGGATATGATGCGTACTTTCATTTATGGAGAATGTTATGGGCGTTTCTGATTTTAGAGATTGTTTCAGACCGAATACGTCATCGAGCCAGGATTGCCTGGTTTCCGGGATGTTTTTTCCGGGAGTGGAGCAGGATAGAATCAGGATTTTTTCAGCGCGCGTGGCTCCGACATAAAAGAGCCTCTTTTCTTCACAAATCCGTTTCCTGGCGTCTAATTCCTTCAGGGCGGAGAAAAGACACGTCTCCGTCGATTCAAAGTCAGATTCCGGATCGGCGATTTTGACAGCCAAGCCGTGCGATTCATCAACGAGGAAGGGCGCGCTCGAGGTTTTCAGGGAGGAGGAAAGTCCGGGCAGAATCACAACGGGGAATTCCAGCCCCTTTGCCTTGTGTATGGTCATGATTTTCACAGCGTCAGACATGGTTTCCGGTTGAGGCGCTTCCCCTTCCTTTTCCGCATTTTCGATCCGGTTCATCAATTCCTCTGTAAAATCCGCCAGGGATCGGAATCCCGATTGATCGAATTGACGGGCGTGATCGAGCATTTTTTCGACATTTTCCAGGCAACGGGTTCCATCACTGCTTGAAGCCAGGGATAACCATCCTCCCGTTTCCGTGAGAAAATCCTTGAGCAAAAGGGAAAGGGGTTTCCTCTGAGATTCATACATGTATCGCGTCAAAAGGTTGATAACCCCCTGGAGGAGATTCTTATCTTTGCAGGAGCAGGATTCATCCCCGATAAAGGTCTGGATTCGATCCCATAAACTATCTTTTTTGATTTGAGCGGCTCGGAAAATCAGGGGATCGGGGATGCGGAGAAAAGGGGAGCGCAATAAACCGAACAGAGCCGGATCATTTTCAGGCAATACAAGGAATTGCAGAAAATTGGCTATATCGAAGATTTCCTGGCGTTCATAAAAACCCATGCCTCCTATTGTCACAAACGGAATCTCATGGCGGAATAAAGCCTCTTCGTAGGATTTCAAATAACCACGGGATCTGAGAAGAAGGGCAAAATCTCCGGGAGTATATGGTTCACCGCCCGATGAGAGAAGGAGTTCCTTTATCCTCAGGGCAATGAATTCCCCTTCGAGTTCCTCTCTAGGAAGAGAACGAAAGGGGTGATCCTCTTTCAAACGGTCTTGATCGGCGTAAAGAATTTCGACGCCCCCTTTTCCGGAAGGTTTTTGAGCAATCAGAGGTTCATAGGAAACATCATGGGAGATGTCACTATCAGGGTTCAGGGAAGGCATGATTCTGGAAAAGAAATAATTCACGAAATCCAGGAGCGCCGGATCGGAACGGTAGTTTTCCTGCAATTGAACCAATCCGAAATCCTCCTCGCATTGTGATTGGGAAGCCTTGAATTCAGAATTCCCGCCCTTGTTTCCGGGCGATTCCGTCAAGGAAGAAATTTTTCTGTTTTTTTGATAGATATGATCCTGCGCCTTGTAGAAAAGACGGACATCCGCGCGGCGAAAACCGTAGATCGATTGTTTTGGATCTCCCACAAGGAAAAGGGCTCCGGGATCGCGATCATTCGTCAAATGATAAAACAATCTCCACTGCAGCGGGTCCGTATCCTGAAATTCATCCACCAGAAAATAACGAAAACGTCTTTTTAACGAGGCGCGGATGGCGGAATTGGTTTCCACCAGTTGAACCGCCCTGATGAGAAGATCGTCAAAATCGAGCGCCGTTCCATATCCCTTTCTTTTTTCATATTCCCCGGATGTCTTTATATGGATTTCGGCAATGGCTTTGAGACACAAGGCGTTGAGGAGTTCGAAGTCATCCCGGAATTCATATTCCTCCCCGAGAATGGATTCCGCCGCTTTATGATGGGCTTTGGCAATTTCATCCGGAGAACTATCGAGCAGGTTTTGAATATGGGGCTGCATGATATCGCGTCGGGTTAGGATATGATAAAGGATGGACTTCAGTTTTGCGGAATCGAAATAACGCAGGAGAATTTTCAAAAAGCCGGCTTCGGGCTGCATGGGATTTCGGGCAAGGGAATATAATATGAAATCTATGGAATCACGCATCAATACATCCGTTTCATCCTCATCCAGGATTTGGAAATCGGAGTCAATGCCGGCTTCCATAGCGAATTCTCCGAGGATGCGGCGGCAAAAACTGTGTATGGTGCCTATATAGGCGCCTCCGAGTTCTTCGCGAAAAAAGACGGACGTCATCCGTGATTGCGGGAATGAATCGCCTTGATGCAGACTCCCCAGTTCCTTTTGAATACGTTCCCGAAGTTCCGCAGCGGCTTTTTCCGTAAAGGTGATGGCGACAATATTCTCCATGGAAATTCCCGGAATGGTTTCCAATAAATGGATAAAACGCGCCACCAGAACCCGGGTTTTCCCCGATCCGGCGCCCGCGGAAACCAGAATATCCCTCGTTGTATCCAGGGCTCTTTTTTGAGAAGAATTCAACTCCATGCTTTCCCATACCTCTTGATATATTCAGTTTTAAAACAAGTTTGAAGTCAAGAATCATTTAAGCGTTGACTTTCAGGGGGGCGCGCATCAGTTTTTCGAGTATGAGTATGCGGTTGGATTACGGGATTATGCTTTATAAAGATTCAATAATCCCGGGAGGCGATTATGCTTGAAATAAAAATCAGGCGCGAAGCCGGATGCGAGGATATCGCCCTTCCGGAATACAAATCCGAGGGAGCGTCAGGAATGGACCTTCCCGCAGCTGTGGAAGGCGATACCTTGATTCATCCCGGGGAAATCCTTTGTGTTTCCACCGGTTTGCGTATGGCGATTCCTGCCGGTTATGAAGGGCAGGTAAGACCTAGAAGCGGGCTGGCGCTCAAACATGGCGTCGGAGTGTTGAATGCCCCGGGTACGATTGATTCGGATTACAGGGGGGTGATCGGCGTGATTCTGATCAATCTGGGAACGTCGCCTTTTACAATCCGGCGAGGCGATCGGATCGCCCAGCTGGTGATTGCGCCTGTGGCGCGCGTTGAAATCAAAGAGGCGGCGGAAATAGAAAATACAACCAGAAACAGCGGCGGATTTGGACATACGGGAATTTGTTGAATCGCGCCCGCGCCCGCTTGCCATGCCAAAGTATGGTTTTTTATTCAATAAATTACAGGAGAAAGGAAAGAAACATGCTTATTTTGACAAGGAAGTCGGGACAAAGCGTTCATATCGGCGATGAGATCAAGGTAACGGTTATTGAAATAAAGGGGAATCAGGTGCGGATCGGGGTTGACGCCCCAAGAAGCGTCGCTGTTCACAGGGAGGAAATTTACAGGTCGAATAATAAGGAAGAGTGAAATCTCTTATTCAGGTTTGCCAAACTACCGTTATTCATGATCTTTTGGGGGAGCGTTTCCGCTGTTTTCTCTGAGTTTGGAGCCTATGAAGGGATATTCGAAATCCCTGCCCTGGATCACGTTCCATATTGCGTAAATACAGGTGATTTCATACAGGATAAAAAGGATGACGATCACGAGCCAGTTGCCGCTTCGGATAAGGGACGCAATGGATTCATTGATGACCCCGACAAGTTGAGCGAAAAGGAAAACCAGAAGCCCAACAAGGGTCATAGCTAAAAAAGCAACCTGGAAGAATATCCCCTGATGCGCGTGAAAAACCACCTTCCTGCTTTTTTCCTGAAAACTGATCCATATTATCCCGTTGAAGAGTATTCCCCACAAGGGAATGGCGGCGAAAAGATGAGTCAATAAGACGTATCCCCGCTCTTCATCTTTCATGGAATCACCACCTTTAAAATGTTACAAATAAACAAGGAAACGATTAATTCATTATATAAAGTAAATAAAAAGTCCACAGAAAAAATATATTACTTGTGTACCCACGAGGGGAGGGATTTCCAAGCCTCGCGTAAATCCCTGTCGAATTTCAGATAATCGGGTTCTTTTCTTTCAACTAATGCCCAGAAGGCGTTCGAATGGTTTAAATGTACGGTATGGCATAACTCATGGATCAATACATAGCGTACCAGTTCCCGGGGAATCATGAGAAGCTTGTAATTCACGCTGATGTTTTTCCTGCGGGAGCAGCTTGCCCAGATCGTATTTTGTCCCTTCACGCTCGCTGTATTGAAAGGAAGCCGCAGCTTGACGCTTAACCGCCTGAGCCAGGGAATCATTTGAACCTCCGCTTTCCGCCGCAGCCATTCTCGAAGCGCCTCCCTGCAATTTGCCTGATTTCCAATATTACCGGATACGGTCAAAGTGGAATTATAATTATGAGCGATTCGGATCATGGGATATGACGTTTTGTGGTATTTCACCTGCCAGATTTCGCCCAGCGCCCTCAAATGAATCCGGCTCGGTAGCTGTACGGGAGTTTCCCGGATCAGGTTCTCCTCTTCCTTCAATCTTTTTGAGGTCTGTTTGATCCAGTCGCTTTCCTTTCGTAAAAGTTCAGGAATGCCCCTGCGATTGTACCATCGGGGAACAACCACCTCGATGCCCTTTTCCACAGAAACCCGTATCCAGACATTTCTTGCCCTCGGGCTGACTTTCAGGGTATAATCCGGAAATAAAATTTCTGCATTTTTCGCCATAGTGGATTCGTATCTATCTGTCTTGATCTGTAAAATTCAATAAGAAAAATAACAAAAATAAAAAAACCTTTCATTGACATGTCGATACCATTTTATTATCAATATCCGTTAATCTTTCATAAGATCACAAATGTATTATACATGATTGAAATTAAAAGATTTATGGAAAGTTTATTAAACTTTTTCATAAAGTAAAACCATAAGGAGAAAAATGATGGCAAAGATACTGGTCATGTATTATTCCCGTACGGGAAATACGGAAAAACTGGCTAAGGAAGTTGCCGAAGGGATTCAGTCAACCGGGCTTGAAGTCGATGTAAAAAAAGTGCAGGAGGTCGATCCTGAAAAAGCCCTCGAATATGAGGGAATTGTCATGGGTTCACCGGTTTATTACGGCTCCATGAGCGCTGAATGTAAGAAATTTCTCGATGAAAGCGTGAAATTCCACGGCAAATTCAAGGGCAAGGTGGGAGGCGCCTTCGCATCCAGCGGCAATATAGGCGGCGGGAACGAGACAACCATCATGGATATCCTCAAGGCGTGGTTGATTCATGGCATGATCGTGGTTGGGGATCACCAGGGGGATCATTATGGCGCTGTAGCAATCGGCGCGCCGGATCAACGCGCCATTAAAAACGCCCGAAACCAGGGCAAAATCATTGCAACGCTCGTAAAAACCCTTTTCAAATAATCATGAAACCTCATCCATTCGGTATGGAATGCCTGTGCGTTGGCGCTTTACAGGTCAATTGCTGCCTTTTGTGGGATAAAACCGGTAAAGACGCCATTATCATCGATCCGGGCGATGACGCCCATGAGATTATAGCCCTGATCGATAAAAAAGGAGTGAATGTTCGCTATATCCTCGATACCCACGGGCATTTCGATCATACAGGGGCGAACGTCGAGATTCGTAAGCATACAGGCGCCCGAAGATGAATTTAATACTTTTTTTATCCCGTTTATCCCAGTTAATTTCTCTAAAGAACATCGTCGATCTTGGGCGAAGGTTTAAAGGAAACGGTTCGTGATAACTTTTCTTTAATTTTCGATTCCGCCGCTTTTCGATTTTCTCCAATATTTTTCTTCCGTCGCTGAACGGCAAATGATCCAAATCCAGCTATTGTAATTTTCTTGTTTTCCTTCAGAGATGATTTTATGAAATCAAATGTTCTATCAATGGCAATACTTGCCGCATCCTGTGAAATATGCGCCGAGTCAGAAATCTTTTTGACCAGTTCAGATTTTTTCATTTCTTGTATTACCTCCTCAAAATTTTAGCAAAACTCTTAATTTTTATATACAATGCTCTTCTCTAACAGTTCAACCTCAGAATGTTCTTCAATC
>JAFGFK010000403.1 GCA_016931135.1 Candidatus Sumerlaeota bacterium
ACTCAGGATAGTTTGAAGGATTTTTATAGAGTATGACCCCTTGATGCAACCCAATATGCTGTGTGAAATGATAGAATTCAGACATGCGCCCATACAAATTCAGGCGGCATCTTTCCGGGTATTCATTTTTTGTTTGACATATTCCCCCGGTAAAATATAAAGAATTCTAATTTATTTGCAACAGAAGCGTAAAGCCGTAAATTTTTAGTCAAAGGGATTTTTTTGCTTTAGGCGATGGAAAAGGCAATCTATCCCTATCACCCTGATGTGTGAAGAGGAAAGGGGGGATAACGGGAATGCCCATAGTGACAGTAGAGGAAAATGAACCGATCGATCGCGTTCTCAAGCGTTTTAAGAAGGAATGTCAGAAATCGGGCATCCAGGCGGAATTGCGTCGAAGGGAATTTTATGAAAAACCCAGCGTCAAAAAAAAGCGCAAGGTAGAAGCTGCCAAGCGCAAGGCGCGGCGCCGCATGGTGAAAATGAAACGTAAACTGGATCGGATATAAAATTCAGTTTCTTATCTTTATGAAAGGGCCTCGAAACCGAGGCCTTTTTTTGATCCTTTTTAATATTACAATCAAGTTCTTGGAACCAGCTTGACTTTTTTATGATTTTATTTTTTGGATGTGATTTCTCATGATCCGGGCAGATCGTCTTTCTAAAAATTTCGGAAAAACGGAAGCCATCCGGGATGTCTCCTTTTGTGTGGAAAAGGGGGAAATACTGGGCTTTCTGGGTCCCAATGGTTCCGGGAAAACCACCACCATGCGCATCCTGAGCTGTCATACCCCTCCCACAAAAGGAACCGCCCGGATCGCCGGTTACGACGTGACCCGACAATCCCGGGAGGTTCGCCGGAAAATCGGTTATATGCCCGAAACCTTCGGTCTTTATGATGATATGACCGTCCGCTCCTACCTTGATTTCATTGGAGAATTAAAAGGATTGAAACATACCCTTCGCAGGGAACGGGTAAATCTGGTTATGGAACAAACCGGGCTGAAACCGGTTTCCGAGCGTTTGATCCGCAATCTTTCTAAGGGATACAGGCAGCGTGCGGGATTAGCCCAGTCACTTGTCGGCGATCCGGAGATTCTTATCCTGGATGAGCCAACCGTCGGTCTCGATCCCGCCCAGATCAAGGAAATCCGCACCCTGATTCTATCCATGAAGGGCGTCAAAACCATTGTCCTGAGCACCCACATCCTTCAGGAGGTGGCTGCGATCTGCACGCGAATCGCTATTGTAAGTTTGGGACGCATAGCCGCGATCGGCGCGCCGGAAGAACTCGCAAAAAAACTTGCCCCGGAGGAACGTCTGGCTGTTCTTGCCGGGGGAAACCAAGACGCCATCACCCGCATCCTGAAGGATATTTCCGGGGTTTTGTCCGTTAAAACGCAACAAACGGATTCCCCGCATCAGATGTATCATGTCCATGTAAAAAAGGGTTGCGACATCCGGAAGGATATATCCGCCTCGCTGATTAAAGCGGGATGCGATTTGTACGAGATGTATCCTCTCGGGATGAGCCTCGAGGAGGTTTATATGAACGTGGTGATGGGAGGGGAGTAAAGAAGAGTATTGCTGTATGGCGGAGCTTTTCTCAAATGAGAAACAAGAACCATAGAAGAGAAATGAGAAATTATGTGGTTTGGAATTTATAAGAAGGAGATCAAATCTTACCTGCAATCGCCCGTGATTTACGCCCTGGCGGGAATTTTTCTCTTCCTCATGGCTTATTTCACCCTGGGCATGATCGTGGAATTTGCGGATATCTATAGAGACTTCAATATGCGCCGTATGTACGGCATGGATGAGATGAACGTCACCCAGTGGGTGATCCGCGGATTTTTCAGCCTGCTCAATTTTCTCCTTTTATTTCTTATCCCGGTTCTCACCATGCGGCTTCTTGCCGAGGAGCGGAAAAACCGAACATTCGAAATTCTCACGAGCTGTCCGATTTCGGATGGCGATATTGTTTTCGGCAAATATCTTGCCGCCCTTACCCTTATCCTTGCGCTTCTTCTTGCGAGCCTTGTTTATCCCCTTCTGGTGGAGCGATTCAGCCAGCCTGAATGGCCGGTCATTCTGACCGGATACCTGGGGCTTGTCCTTACGGTTCTGGCTTATCTTGCGTTCGGGCTTTTTGCCTCAACGGTAACGGAAAACCAGATTATAGCGTCTTTCTTGAGTTTTTCCGGGCTTGTTTTCTTTTATCTTGTGGGGGATGTAACATCCTCAAAGGAAGGATGGCTGGGGAAAATCTCTTCGGAACTTTCGCTGAGGCAGCATAGTTTGAGCTTTTCCAACGGGGTGATCGAGTTGCGAGATGTTTTTTATCTTTTGGCATTTGCCGGTTTTTTCCTTTTCCTCTCCCTGGAGATTCTGAAAATCCGGCGCTGGAAGGCGTAATGAAACCATGTCCCCGAAATTGAAATGGCTTACCATTGCAGGCGTCCTGATGATGATTGCCGCGAATGTGATCGCGGGATTTTCCGGGGGATTCTCCATTTTCACCTTTCTCCTCGGAGGAGCGGGGCTTGTTTTCTTCCTTTCCCTTGCCTTTTCGGGCGAATCCGCCAACCTCGCCGGGCATCTGAGGTTTTTTCTGAATATGGCGTTCATCCTGGGAACGTTTGTTTTTCTTTACCTCATCTGTTCCAATCATAATCAGAAGTGGGATTTGACAAAAAACAGGCAATTCAGCCTTTCGCCGCAAACCGTGCGGTATCTGCAAAGCGTCTCAAAACCCATTACGGTAACGGGCTTTTCCGTAACGCCTCAGGATATGCGGCGTTTCTTCGAGCAATACGCTGCGCATACGGATATGCTCAAGGTGGAGATCAAAAATCCGTTGCGGGATTTTCGCGAGGCGCAGCGGCTGAAAACCGATTTCGATACCGATATCTCCCCGGGCGATATTTTCATCGAATTCAAGGATCGCAAGAAAAAGATCGATAAACTCGAGGAAAGCGCCTTCATCAACGCTTTGGTGGAAATTCAGCGGGAAAAGGATACGACGATCTATTTCCTTGCAGGGCACGGGGAGGGACCCCTCGATGAACCAACCGATGAACAGCTTCAGAAAAACGTTCCGAGTTATTATACCCTTAAACGGATTTGCGAGGAACGCGGGATTATTGTCAAGACGCTGGAGCTGATGCGCTCCGGCGTGGTTCCCGAAGACGCCTCGGTTCTGGTTTGCGCGGGTCCCCGGATCGATCTTTACCCCGCGGAACAGGACGGGCTCGAGCAGTGGCTCGATTCCGGCGGCAGGTTCATTCTTATGCTCGATCCACCGAAGAGCATGGAACAAACATTTCCCCGCTTCAAGGGGCTTTTGCGAAAATACGGGATCGAACTCCGGGATGATATTGTCATGGACCCCAACAAGGCGAGCATGGAACAATTCGGACTTCCGGTCATCCCGCTGGTTACGGGTTATGCGAAGCATCCCATTGCGGAGGGCGTCCCGCAAGCCGGCGTGGCGTTGTTTCTGCCCCTGGCGCGCACCGTGGAGCCCTCAGCCTCGCTTCCCCCCTCGATTTCGGCGACGACGATCATGCGATCCAGTCCTTACAGCTGGAGCCAGCCGATCGAGGCGCTCTTCCAGGAAAAATTCACGCCGCCGGAAAGGGAACGCATATCCCCGCAATCCCTCGCTGTCGCTGCGACGAAAGTCCCGCCCGGTTCCACCGAGGATCAACAAACCCGTTTGGTTGTTTTTGGGGATTCGGATATTTTTACGGATGTCAACATCGCGTACCAGGTTCCGGTTTATCTCTTCATGAACAGCGTTTCCTGGCTTACGCAAATGGCGGATGTCGTCGCTATCCCCCCCCGGGTGGTGGATGATACGCCCATGACCCTGACAGCGGGACAAAAGGAATTTCTCGCCATCCTGCTTATCATTCTCACGCCCTGCCTGGTTTTCTTTGGAGGCTTGGGATACGCCCTGATCCGGAGGAAAACGCGATGAGCTGGAAAAAAACCATCATTTTAGGATTGATCTTTCTGTGCGCGGGGGCGGGATATTTTCTCGATCGCATGATGACGCGGAAACGCCTGTTGATTCGCGAACGCGAGGAGGCGCTTTTATCCCTGAAGAAAGAAGATATCACAGCCTTTACCCTCACGAACCCCGAAGGTTCCTTCCGCCTGGAGAAAAAAGATGAAACGTGGCGCCTCACCGCGCCCCTCGATTTGAAGGCGGATGAAGACCAGATGGAATCACTCCTCTCCAACCTTGCGGGAGCGAAACGATACGATCCGGTGGAAACAAAAGACCTCGAACAATACGGACTGAATAATCCCGGGGAGACCATCACCCTGGAATGCGGGGAAACAAATGAAACGCAAACCCTGTACATAGGATTGGAATCTGCAAGCTCGGGACGTTATTTTGCCACGGCGAAAGGGGATAAGACGGTTTTTACCGTGGCGTCTCACATCAAAATCTTTCTCGATAAAAACCTGTTTTTCCTGAGAGATAAAAATGTTCTGAACGTCAAGGGAGACGACATCGAAAAAATCGAGATCATCCGGGGGAAAGACGCCATCATCCTGGAAAAAAGAAACGATGATGAATGGCTGCTTTCCCGCCCGGTTTCCGATAAGGCGGATATCGCGGTAGTAAGAAATCTTCTCTCCGATATTGAAACCCTTCGCGCCACCTCGTTCGAGGATGATCGGAATACGACGCCCGGATTTTACGGCATGGATGCGCCCGGGATGTATCTGACCATCGGTTGCGGCGAATCAACCCCCACCCTCATCATGGGAAAGGAGGATTCCTCTTCCCTCAAGGTTTATGCGAAAAGGGATGGCTCCGAACAGATTTTCACCTTGTCGAAACGGTTTGTGGATGAAATCAGAAAAGAGGCGGAAGAGTACCGGTCAAAGGAGGCGTTCTGCATCAAAGTGGAGGATATTCGGGAGATCAAAATCATTGTCGGCGAGAGTTTTGTGAGTTTGGTGAGAGAAAAGGATGACAAGTGGAGTTTCCGGGGAGCGCCGGATATTCCGGTGAACCAGGGAAAGGTTCAAAACCTCCTGCTTGAAATCGGCGCGCTTCGCATCGTGAGTTTTGAAGATGAGTTTCCGAATTCCCTGGAAACGTATGGTTTGTCTTCGCCCCGCGCCCGGCTGATTCTTTATCCTGAGGATCGGGACAAAAAGGAGATATTATCATTTGGGAACAAGGCGGAGGATCGGGATGTCTGCTTTGCCCGGATTTCCCATCGCCCGCTTGTATTCGGACTGGATTGGACAAAGGTC
>JAFGFK010000404.1 GCA_016931135.1 Candidatus Sumerlaeota bacterium
CGCCACAGGTTTCTGCATCGTCACGCTGTTTTTCATTCTCTGGGCAAATACCATTACAGAACGCAAAACCCTCGATTGGATTCTCCTCGGATTTCTTGCGGGTTTGATGATCATGACAAGACCTCAGCACATTGCATCGCTGATAGCGTTTCCAATCGAACTGGCGTTCAAAATCAAAAAGTCATCATTTAAAGGAGCGGAATGGAAGAATGAAGTCAAAGGATGGCTTGTATTCTTTTTCGCTTTGATATTCGCCTTTATTCCCCAGATAATCTTCTGGAAAAAGATATACGGTCATGCCTTCAGTTTTCCGAAGTTGGAGGAAATGCACTGGTTCAACCCCAGTATAGCCGAAACTCTTTTTTCCGATTATCACGGGATTTTTCCCTGGACGCCGCTGGTTCTCCTCGGTTTCATGGGGCTTTTATTTGTGTGGCAAAAGGAGAAAATACTTGCATCAGGACTTTTGGCAGCACTGGCAATCCAGATTTATATCAACAGCGCCAATGAGGTGTGGTGGGCTGGAGGTTCTTTTGGAAACCGTCGAATTACAGAATACGCCTTTCCCATAATGGTGGGGCTTGCCGGATTATTCGATGAAAAGAGAAGACGTTTCTGGATCATACCTGCGGTTTTATTTTCCGCATGGTCGTTTTTTCTGGTAGTGGCGGAACGCGCCGGAGATTTGACTCTGGCGAATTACGTTCCCTGGAACGCCCAATTTTTCCAAACCTTGATTCCCATTATTGCAGCTCCATGGAAATGGTTCGGATATGTTTATGGAAACTTTGCCGGCGCTCCGGCGTTCTATCGTATTATTGCTGTTTTATTCCTGGGAATATTATTCACAATTACAGGAATGCTCTTCGAGAAAAACAAAATTTTCACAAGAAAACGGTTTGCTGTCATTTCAGTTCTTTTGGTCTTCATCACCCTGTCAAATTTTCTTGTACTGGTTTCCGCCAAAAGAACCGCTCCCCTGAAACAGGAACTTTCAGAGAACTTCTATAAAGAGAACCGGTTTTTGTGGAATAATTATTACGAATACGGTTTTTACCTGATGCGGAAAAGGCGATACAAGGAGGCGTTGGAAGTTTATCTGAAGGCGAAGAATCTCCTCCCCGAACGCCCCCAACCTTACCGCTACATCGGATCGATTTACGAATCATTCGGAGAGTGGGATAAGGCGGAAAAGTATTACAGGGATGCCTTGCAACTCGATCCCAATTACACCCGCGTGAAGATACTATTAGAAGAACTGGAATTTAAAAGGAGGCAGTATTGAATCGGAGATATTTGATATTCAACCACGAATCTGAAATACAATCTACACGAATTTATACAGACGTTTGAGCATCATCTTCCGGCATTTCTCACGCTTTTTGATAATTCGTGGAGATTATCCCATTAATTCGTGGTTCCATATAAGAGATAATATTAATGCGAAATGAGCAACAGGAGATCGGCGATATCGATCTTGTCATCTGAATTGAAATCCGCAAAGGGGAATTGAAGGTTGTATAAAATCTTTCTCCCTGTGAGGAAGCCAATCAGATCGTCTTTTGTGATGTTGATTCCCCATTTGCAGTTGTAGGGACCGCCGTAGGCGCCCATGTCGTTTCGCAACGCGCCTTTCCCAGGGGGCTGGCATCCGTCATTGTATTCTGCATCCGGATTCCCCGCATCGATGCACGGGGAGCCATTCTTTACCTGGTAGATCCAACCGGAAGGACTTCCCTCCACATTGATGAACATGGGATCCGCATTGATGTTGCCGTTGGTTCCATCCGCATCCTTAAAACAGGTATAGGATATAGATCCGCTGTTATATGTGGTTTCGGATTCCCAAATGATGGAATTTGTTATATATCCCGTATTATAAATCCCCACATTGTTATACAGAGTAGAATTTAAAATGCGTCCATCGCTATTACGAATTCCCCAATTTGTATTTGAAGAAATAATACAGTTGTATATAATACTACTGTAATAATAATTATATACTCCTCCCCCATATTCTCCAGCGGTATTGAAATTAATGACGCTGTTGTAAATATCGCCAGAATCGTTGTATATTCCACCACCATACTCGTATCCATAGTTAGCGCTGAGGTTGCATTCTATAACTTCGCCTTTGTAGTTGTATATCCCTCCACCAACTCCGGCTGAGTTTGAACTGAACCTACAGCCGCTTATCATTCCAGAATCATTTAAACAACCTCCCCCATAATAATAAGTCCAATTGGAATCGAGAGAAGAATTTTTCACTGTTCCTCTATAGTTAAAAATCCCCCCTCCCAAATATGATTCATTTGAGTAAATTGCACAATTAGTCACTTCGCCATTTTCGTTATAAATCCCTCCACCATAATTGTAGGAAAAATTTGAATAAATAATGGAACTGGCGACTTTTCCTTCAATGTTGATAATACCCCCGCCATTATTATAAGAACCGTTTGAATATATTTTACAATTGTTCACACCACCGTATTCATTATGAATCCCTCCCCCATTATAATCAGAATAATTTCTATAAATTTCGCACATATTGACTGATCCATTTTTGTTATAAATTCCCCCGCCATTGTCATAATAGGAATCATTCGAATAAATCTTACAATCGATCACCTCGCCATTTTCGTTATGGATCCCCCCTCCACAGATATAAGAAAAATTCCAATAAAGAGTACATGAGGTGACAGATCCTGTTTCGTTGTATATCCCTCCCCCATAAGAAGATTCATTTGAACAAATCGTACAATTTTTTACTTCTCCATCAATGTTGCTGATCCCTCCACCAAAGGAATCGGTCTTATTGGAATCAAGGATACAATTGCTTATTGTTCCCTTTTCATTGAATATTCCCCCCCCACAACCGAATAAAGATAAACCAGGATATCCATTCTTAACATAAAACCCATCAATTGTACCGAGATAGATTGCGACGCATCGATACGAATTCTCCCCATCGATTATTGATGAATGTTCTGAAATATTTCGCTGTTCAAGAGAGATTTCCGTTCCGGCAAATCCGCCGTAAAGAGATACTCCCGGCGGGATAAAAATTGTATCTCCCTCCTTGTATGTTCCCTCTTTCACCCATATAATATCTTCCGCAATGGCGATACTCACTGCTTTGGTAATGGTTTGGAACGCATTTTGCCAACTGGTTCCGGAAGCGTAATCATTCCCATCCGTTTTTACATAATAGGTTTCAGAAAAAGCGAAAGATGCGAGGAGTAAAAGAAGAAACATAAACGATCTTATCGACTTTGAATGGAATTTCATCGAGCCCTCCCGTTTACAACAAACATAATCAAATAAGACATAAACGTCAATTATCCCATTTCTCCTTAATGTCAATAAAAATATGGAGGAAATTCAAGGAAGGCTCATCTTTATTGATCAAAATGCTGAGCTCCTATAGTTTAAGACTGGATCAAACAGATAAGATCGGCGATATCGACCTTGTCATCTGAATTGAAATCCGCAAAGGGAAATTGAAGATTATAAAGCGTTCTTTTCCCTGTGAGGAACCCAATGAGATCGTTTTGAGTGATGTTTATTCCCCAGTTGCAGTTATAGGGACCCCCGTAGGCGCCCATGTCACATCGCGCCGTGTCTTTTCCCGGCGGCTGGCACCCATCATTATAAGATGCATCCGGATTCCCCGCATCGATGCATGGAGAACCGTTCTTCACCTGGTATATCCAACCGGAAGGACTTCCCTCCACATTGATGAACATGGGATCAGCATTGATATTGTTGTTTTCTCCGTATGCCTCTTTAAAACAGGAATAGGAAACATACCCTCCATCAATATCGGTTTTTCCATTTTGCCAGCAGATACAATTAATCACATCGCTTAAATTATAAATCCCACCCTGATTATTATATAGAGTAGAGTTACAAACTTTTCCTCTATGGTTATAAATTCCCCAATTCGTATTATAAGAAAAAATACAATTGTATATAATAGCATAAGTGCCAGAATTTGTTAATCCTCCTCCCAGATTTTGAGCAATATTAAAATTTATCATACTATTGGCAACAATTCCATTGAAATTGTATATCCCTCCACCACCAATTTGGGCAATATTAGAATATAGCGTACAATTAATTACTGTTCCATATGTATTAGACCTATTGCATAATTAAAGGCAAAAAAAAGGCGCGTTTCTTCTAATTCCTTAAATTTATTTTAAAACCCAAATCCTGATTGA
>JAFGFK010000405.1 GCA_016931135.1 Candidatus Sumerlaeota bacterium
TGGGAGGCATGGAGCATCGCCTTTCAATCCGTTATATTTGATGGCGGTTTTAACCGCGCTCTTAAGTAGTCAAAAGAGACAATATGGATCGCCGAAGCGAAAATGTTACCATGGCGTCAATCTTCCGTATTGCGCAGGGGGAGTTTGTCTATTCCCAATATCTCCTTTTGTACCTGGATCAGGCGGTCAATGCCGATCTTTGCCAGATCGAGGAGTTCATCGAGTTGTTCCCGGGAAAAGGAGTTGGATTCCGCGGTTCCCTGAACCTCGATCAAACCTCCCGAACCGTTCATGACAACGTTCATATCCACTTCCGCCTGGGAATCTTCGAGATAAGAGAGGTCCAATACCCCGCGTCCTTCCACGATTCCCACGCTGGTGGCTGCGACAAAGTCTTTCAGGAACATTCTGCCGAGTTTTCCCGCTTCCACCTGCTGTTTCATGGCAAGCGCCAGAGCGATGAAGGCGCCGGTTACAGACGCCGTTCTGGTGCCGCCATCAGCCTGAAGCACATCGCAATCGATGTAAAATGTGCGCTCTCCCAGGCTGTCCATTTCCACGACGCCTCGAAGGCAGCGTCCGATAAGTCTCTGGATTTCCGCAGAGCGCCCAGGTATGTTCCCCTTTATCCTGTCGCGTATTTTTCTCGGTGTGGAGGCGCAGGGGAGCATGTCATATTCCGCAGTCACCCAGCCTTTTCCCGTTCCGATGAGATGAGGCGCGGGGTGATTATCCAGCGTGGCGGTACAAAGCACCTGGGTATCGCCCAGTTCAATCAGTACCGAACCTTCGGCAAACTTGATAAAATGAGGGGTGATTTTGACCGGTCGAATTTCGTCAGGTTTTCTGCCGTCGATTCGCATGATTCCTCCTCCAGTTAAGAAAGTTATGGCGCATTCCCCTCATCCGGAGAATCTCCCCACCGGGAATGCCATCCCCTGGTATCGATCTGAACGCAGGGCGTGTCCTTATGAACAGGATCATAAAAATGATAATATATTCCAATTCCCCCGTACAATTTTGTACGACTTTCTACCGATTGAACGACTTCTTCTATAATATCCATATCCTTTTTGTCAAGCGTTTTGTCATTATTCAGATCGTCCATGATATCATCCTGGTTTTTATCGATGATGAAAGTTGCGGAATCTCCGTAGATGGAGCGGGAAAAAACCGCGATATTGATGTTTTTCCTGCGCAGCCGTTCCACTTCGTTGGGTGACAGGTATCCCCTTATGATTTTCAATGTATCGAGATTTAAACCCTTTTCCTTCAATCCGGATAATATATCCTCAAGCCTTTGAACGAGCGAAGGCGCCAGGGCGATAAAGTGTTCCTTGTCCTTTTCGCCCAGGGGGGAAAAGTCGCTCAATACGAAATGATCGGAAACAAGAGCCATGGCGTTTTCCGGCGTTACTTTGATGAAATACCGGGGAGGCTTGTAAGCCTGTTTGTGGGAAGCAATGGGTTCCCGTACGTCTTCCGCCTCCTCGTTTGGATAGATGCCGATGGGATATCCCTCGATGACGCCAGAACCTTCTCTATCAAAGGGATACATCACCATGACATTGAAAACGAAAGTCCCGAGGATGTTGTGTTCCGCAAGGGCGTTTTGTTCCGGCTCCATCACGCTGTAATTCGATTCTTCCTTGAGGAGCGCGGAAACCTTGAAACTCCCTGGAGCAAGGGGGGCTTTGTATTGAATTCCATTGGAATAGAATTTTTCAAGCCAGCCCCGGGAAATCTCCCACCGGAGGGAGCCTCCCTTCATCACGTGATAAATCCTGCCGGAATCAGACATCTTTGATCCGTCTAAATCCACTTCGGGCGGCATGAACTCATCCGTCGTAACCGTCATTTTCAGCGATTCTGCGGGTTCGCAGAAAATGATGCATCCGGTTTGTACGGAAACAGGAGACCCGCCGGTTTTTTCATAGCTGCCGGAAAGGGGGATAAGTTTGGATTTTTGAGTAATTTCCTTTCCCCTGGATTGGGCGTTCCCCGATTGGATAAACAGGAGAAACCACATCAGAATAAACAGCAACCACAAGGGCAAAAACTTCTTCTTCATGAATATCACATCCTTTTCACAGAACATCGATCAGCTCTCGAATTCCCGCAACATGGAAATAAATTATTTACCAACCATCCAGAGAATAATCCAAGAAAAAGATTTCCTGTTTTGCAAGATAAAATTTATTTATGATAATCCTGGAGGGACTGAATGGCGGGAGGACCTTCTTTGAGGGAGGCGATGCCTTCCGCTGCAGCTCTCGCAGCGGCGATCGTGGTTATAAGTGGCAAATCCCGGATAAGGGCATTGGATCGAATCTGGTATTCATCCGGCGTGGATTCTATCCCCCTGGTGGTGTTGATGACCAGCTGGACCTTGTTATTGATCATATAATCGAGGACATTGGGGCGTCCTTCGCTGATTTTCTCACACAATGTTGTGGAAATATCGTTTTTCTTGAGAAATTCCGCGGTGCCTCTCGTGGCAAGCAGTTCGAATCCCATTTCGAAAAACCGCTTTGCAACCGGTAGAAATGCGGGTTTGTCCTTATCCGCAATGCTGATGAAGATTCCGCCTTGCATGGGAAGCGACACAAGGGCTGCGATCTGGCTTTTGGCAAACGCCCTTCCAAAGTCGGGATCGATGCCCATGACTTCACCTGTGGAACGCATCTCAGGTCCAAGTGAAATCTGGCATCCGGGGAATTTATTGAAGGGTAAAACCGCCTCTTTCACGGCATAATGCCTGATCTTTGGTTCCTGGGTGAAACCCATCTCCTCCAGTTTTCGTCCCGCCATGATTCGTGCGGCTATCTGCGCAATAGGAACGCCAACCGCCTTGCTCACATAAGGAACTGTTCTGCTGGCGCGCGGATTCACCTCCAGTACGTAAACCTGTTCATCCTTTACGGCAAACTGTATATTCATGAGCCCTTTCACTTTCAAAGCCATACCCAGATCCCGGGTTTGTCTTCGAATGGTTTCCAGAACCTTTGCCGAAAGGGTGCGGGAGGGGATCACGCATGCGCTGTCGCCCGAGTGGATGCCTGCAGCCTCGATGTGTTCCATGATGGCGGCAATGACCACCTGTTCTCCATCGGCAAGGGCGTCCACATCCACCTCTGTGGCATCGATCAGGAATTTATCCACCAGCACCGGGTGTTCATCCGAAATATCAACGGCGCGGGAGATATATTCCTTGAGTTTTTCTTCCGTATAAACGATTTCCATGGCGCGTCCACCAAGAACATAGGAGGGGCGCACCATGACCGGGTACCCGATTTTTTCCGCAGTTTCACGCACCTGTTCAAAGTTGAAACCGGTTCCATGTTCAGGCGTCAAAAGCCCGATTTGTTTTGCCAGGACGCCGAATTTCTCCCTGTTTTCCGCAATATCAATCGATTCGGGAGATGTTCCCAGGATGATGACCCCTTGACTTTGAAGGGCTTTAGCTATATTAAGGGGAGTTTGTCCTCCAAATTGAACAATTACGCCTTCCGGCTTCTCCGCATCGATGATATTCAGAACATCCTCAGCGGTTACAGGTTCGAAATACAACTTGTCGGAGGTGTCGTAATCGGTTGATACGGTTTCCGGGTTGGAATTGACCATGATGACCTCATAGCCTTCTTTTTTCAGGGCAAAAGCCGCTTGGACGCAGCAATAGTCGAACTCGATCCCTTGTCCGATTCGATTAGGTCCTCCACCAAGTATAACTATTTTAGATCTGGTTGAGGGAACGGATTCCGTGTTTCCATCATAGGTGGAATAAAAATAGGGCGTTTGCGCCTCGAATTCGCCGCCGCAGGTGTCAACCGCCTTGTAACAAGCCGTGATTCCGAGTTCCTTTCTGAATGCCCGGATGATCATAGTATTTTTAATTTCAGTCAGATAAGAAATCTGGGCGTCTGAAAATCCGTTTTGCTTTGCCTTGATCAAATGGCGCTGGAGGAGCCGGAGTTCCTCCTTTTCCCATTCATCGCGGGGTTTTTCGAGCCTCACTTTCGAGGCATAGGAACTCAGGGATGTTTTCAGGATTTGGGAATTCTTCAGATCATCTTCCACGCTTATGATTTCCCGGATATTTTCGATGAACCAGGGGTCGATGCCGGATAATTCGAAGATTTCGTGGTTGGTGAAACCTTCGCGAATCGCCTCTCTGAGGTAAAATATCCGGTCGGGATTCGGCATTCTCAGTTTGAGAATCAGGGGGGCGTCGGATGCGAGTTTTTTCCCATCGCTTCCCAATCCATGTCTTCCGGTTTCAAGACCTCGCAGTCCTTTTTGAAGCGCCTCTTTGAAGGTTCTGCCGATCGCCATGGTCTCGCCAACGGATTTCATCTGGGAACCAAGGTAAGGGGACGCCCCGGGGAATTTTTCAAACGTGAACCGCGGAATTTTCACCACGCAATAATCGATCGTTGGCTCGAAACACGCGGGCGTCTTTTTCGTGATGTCATTCGGCAATTCATCGAGGCGGTAACCCACCGCCAGTTTGGCTGCGATTTTGGCAATGGGGAATCCAGTCGCCTTTGATGCGAGGGCGGAAGAGCGCGAAACGCGCGGATTCATTTCAATGGCAACCCGGCGCCCTGTTTTGGGATTCACGCCGAATTGTATATTCGATCCGCCCGTATCAACGCCAATGGCGCTGATGATCTTCCGGGCGTCATCCCGCATATCCTGGTATTCCTTATCGGTTAAAGTCTGGATAGGCGCTACCGTGATGGAATCGCCCGTATGAACGCCCATGGGATCGAGGTTTTCGATGGAGCAGATCACGACGAAATTATCGGCGCAATCCCGCATGACTTCCAGCTCGAATTCCTTCCATCCCAGGAGGCATTCCTCAACAAGTATTTCTGAGATAGGGGAGAGGAAGAGCCCGCGCGAGGCGATTTCCCGGTATTCCTCGATATTATAGGCAATCCCGCTTCCCGAACCTCCCAGGGTGTAGGCGGGGCGTATGATGGCGGGAAAACCTATCTCCTTGATGAGACTCATCGCCTCCTGCAGGGTGTTCGCAACGCCGCTTTTGGGTATGTCCACCCCGATTTCCTGCATGATTTTCTTGAAGGAAAGCCTGTCTTCCGCGCGTTTGATCACCTCGGCGGTCGCTCCGAGCATGATGACGCCGAATTCCCTGAGAATCCCTGCGCTGTCCAGTTGCGTGGCAAGGTTGAGCGCGGTTTGTCCCCCGAGGGTGGGAAGCAGGGCGTCCGGACGTTCCTTTTTTATGATTTCACGGGCGAAATCGAGCGTCAGAGGTTCTATATAAGTGCGGTCGCCGAACTGCGGATCGGTCATGATCGTAGCGGGATTGGAATTGATCAGGATGACCTCGTATCCTTCCTCTTTCAGCGCTTTGCATCCTTGAGTTCCGGAATAATCGAACTCACAAGCCTGACCTATGATGATTGGACCGGAGCCAATGATCAGTATGCGTTTGATGTCCGTTCGTTTTGGCAAAAATTGACCCCTTTTATCATACTGCGACCGGTATAAATTCCAAGATAGATAATGATAATCAGGGGAGAGGTCAAGGAAAAGAGATCAGGGATGGATTTCCCCATCAAAAAAGAATTCTGAACAGGAAATTTTGCCGGATGGAGCGAATGGGAGAAGTCATCCCATACCATCCTGTTTGAGTCTTTTCTTATGTTTAACGCAATTTTTTGCATTTCAATTACTATTTTAATTTTCTCCTCAATAGGGAGCAGAGCAAGTTTTTTCCGTCTTTCCTCTTTTGCCTTCAGAATTTTTTCCAAAGTCTCATCGTACATGATATTATCCCTTAAAAAAATATAATTTAGTTTGACCTGACATCCGATTCTGGTCAAGAATTTTTTCCGTATGTCATCCAAATCAAATGCCTCTTAAAAAAAAGATAATTGATTTCCTCGGATTGAAAAAAAACATCCTCGCCCTTTTGTCCATGGTGATCCTGGTGGGATTGGGGGAGAAGATGGCGGAGCGGTTTCTCCCTCTTTATCTTATGGCATTGGGGGGCGGAGCGTTTTCCATCGGACTCCTCAACGGCATGGATAATCTTTTGAGCGCCTTGTATTCCTTTCCAGGGGGATATGCAAGCGATCGTTTAGGCTACAAAAGGGCGCTGTTTCTCTTCAACCTGATCTCCATGGCGGGATATGTCATCGTGATCCTTTTTCCCTATTGGCAGGCGGTTCTCATAGGCGCGATATTTTTCATATCATGGACCGCCATTTCGCTTCCCGCCACAATGGATATGGTTTCCAGGGTTTTGCCGAAAAACAAGCGCGCCATGGGCGTTTCCCTGCATTCCCTGGTTCGGAGGATTCCCATGGCATTGGGACCCGTCATCGGAGGGGCGATGATCGGGATATTCGGGGAAACAAAAGGCATACGCCTTGCCTTTATCGCTGCCCTGATTCTGGCGGCAGTATCCCTGGCAATGCAGCAGATCATGATCGAGGATGGAAAAGGGAAAACAGGAAAAGATAAGGCAAGCGCATCGAAGGGATTTTCCCTGATCAGCCCGGCTTTGAGAAATCTGCTTGTATCGGATATCCTGGTACGATTCTGTGAACAGATTCCTTATGCCTTTGTCGTTATCTGGTGCGTAAGGGTCAATAAAATCACGCCTCTGCAATTCGGCGCGCTCACAACAATAGAAATGGCGACGGCAATGCTGGTTTACCTTCCGGTTGCCTGGCTTGCGGATAAAAGCTCCAAGAAGCCCTTTGTGGTGACAACCTTTGTTTTTTTTACGATGTTCCCGTTAATCCTGCTTTTTGCCCATTCCTTCTGGATCATGGTGATCGCGTTTATCATCCGCGGATTGAAGGAGTTCGGCGAACCAACGAGAAAGGCATTGATCATGGATTTGGCGCCGGAGGATAGAAAAGCAGCCACATTCGGCTTGTATTATCTCATCCGCGATGTGATTGTATCAATCGCAGCGTTTGGGGGGGCGCTTTTATGGGATGACTCGACTTTGCAGTATATTGTGGAGAAAATCGGCATGGGAAGATCGCTTTTGCCTTTTGTTCAATCCGTGGCATCTCCAAAGGCAAACTTTATAGTCGCATTTGGTTTTGGAGTCTTGGGAACCCTTTATTTTGCTTTGTTCGGAAAAGATCTGGGGAAGTTGACATATTCCTCTTCATTAAATGCAAAGGAGAAATAAATGAAAAAATATTGGATTGCAATAGTCGTCATGATAATAGATAATGGGGTCAATCCTCCAAGCAAATGTAAATTAACGCCTTAAATTGACTCTTTTCTCTCTTATTACAATATTGAACAATATGATTTTTTGTAGGTCGGATCTCCTGACCCGTCTTCCGCTTTTTTTTATCAAATTCGGAACGGGTCAGGAGACCCGTCCTACCGGGAAGCGCCCTGATTCATTTTAAACTTACCTCAAATGCGGGATTATGGCTTAGCCGCGCCATGCCATCTGGTGATTTTGACGGCGTCGGCTAAAATGACCTGATGGGGAGTCGATCCGCCTAGATTGGTGAGAATGACAGAGCCTTCTCCCGCCTTGAATTCGTAATCGCCCAAACGGCGCCATCTGCCGCCGCATACTTGCTGATTCACATCCACCTTAGTCGATCCGGCTGCATGATGGATTGTAAAATCGACAATTCCTCCAGCCTTTTTCTGGGGATGCCACACGCAAACCTCGTATAATCCGGCTTCGGGAACCTTCAGATTCCATGTTACGCTTTTAGTCCCCGCATTATCCGCTGTTGTGAAGAGATAATTTTGCCCGAACATGTCATAGTCCGTTTTCGGATCGGTTCCCGCGCTCCAATCTCCGGATATGGTTACGTTCGGATCATTGTTGTCGATCTTGATTTTCGGGGGACATCCCTGATCCAAGCCAAACGCCTCGATCAGCGCCTCACAGTACCCTCCCAGAAGCGATACATTGTAAGGAGATGGATTGGATTTCTCCGGTTCCACGTATCCGTTTGAAAATGCCGCGAGGATGAATTCGCGTCCATTGGGAAGCGCGATGTAGGCGATATCCTCGAGCGTGTCATAAGCCTGTCCATATTTGTTTTCGTAAATCGAACCGGGAGGAAGCCCGAATCCGAACTCGCTGTTTCCGCTCCACCGATCATGTTTCAACAAACTCCGCATGTACTCATTGGCGCCGGGCTCGATGGCGCCCTTGACGATCTCGAGCATGAGGGAGGCGCTGCATTTGGGTTGCATGCGGTTTCCGTTCCTGAGATCGAGCGCCAGCTTTTCCGCGCCGTTGGGAGATTCGCCGGAGTTGCTGGGATAGGTTTTGTGCATAATAGTCTGATTTTCAAGAAGACCGCGGGATTTCAGATAAATCTCGGTAAACTGGCGTTTCCTGTTCCAGAGGTCGAATTGCCGATCCCGAACCGAAGTCTGATAATTGGGCGCGAGGGTGATGGCGTCGATAACCCTTCCGGTTGCGGGATTGTCCGAACGCTCAATCATCGGGCGTATGGCGTTGTCCAGATGGTTGTAAGGAAATCCGTTGATTCTGCACCAGTACATGGCGGAGGCGAGATAAGCCAGTTTTACGCTGCTGGCGGGATAGGCGATCACTTCAGGATTATAGGAGCCTCTTCGCCATGTTCCATTTTCACCGGGGATTAAAATAGTGGAATCCAGGCGGGAAAGATAAGGATGTATCAGGAGGAATTCAGAACGAACTTTCGCCATTATGCCTGATAACGCAGGGTCATCGACAATGGCGAAGGCGCTGGTATCGGAATAAACGGATTGATTCATGATGAATATACCCCATAAGGCAAGATGGAACAAAAAGTAATCACGAAAATTCCATTTCATGTTTATCTCTCCGGGTTGCCCGAACTATTTAAACAGGCGCGACATTTTTTAAAAGATCAAAAACCTCAAAACAGGTTTCTGTTGGATTTAATCCACTCATAAATTTTCAGGATGCCTTGTTTGGCTGAGATTTCCGGTTTCCAACCCAGGATGTCTTCGGCTTTTTTTATGTCGCTGATATAGATTTTCTGATCGCCCGGGCGCCAGTCGAAATATTGCGACGGCATTTCGTTGCCGGTAATGTCTCTCAGAATGTCCATCAATTCCAGCAAGCTGACGGAATTGTCGCATCCCCCGCCGATGTTGAATATCCCGCCGGAAGCCTTGTCCGGATTCTCGGCAGCCATACAGAAAGCCCGCACGAGATCATCCACATAAAGGATGTCGCGAACCTGTTTCCCATTCCCGAAGATTTTCAAGGGACGGTTCAGAAGAGCGGATAATACGAAATGCGCCACCCATCCCTGATCTTCATTGCCGAATTGATGAGGTCCATAGATGCAAGACATGCGAAATACCGTGGTTTGGAGCCCGTATATCCGTGAATAATCGCGTATGTATTGATCCGCCGCCCCTTTGGAACATCCGTAAGGGGAATAAAAATCGAGGGGTTGATTTTCATCGACGCCTTTATTATCGCTCGGAAACTGGTAGCGTTTGTCCATTTCCCGCAAGTCCATTTGCGAGAGTTTCCCATAGACTTTATTCGTGGAAGTGAAAAGCACGGAGGGGGGATTTTCCAGTATTCGCGCCGCTTCCAGAACATTCAGCGCGCCCAGGGCGTTCACTTCGAAATCCGTTCGGGGATCTTCCACAGAGGTGGTGACGGCGACCTGGGAGGCGAAATGAAAAACCGTATCGATGTCATGAATATTTTTACGTACTTCTTCGAAGTTCCGTATGTCAGCCCGGATAAATTCAAAACGTCCGGGGAATGCGGAATTGAGCCAGGCGAGATTTTTATCGACTCCTTTTCTGGAGAGATTATCCAGTATCCTTACGGATTTATTCTTTTGAATGAGATATTGAGCGAGGTTGACTCCGATGAACCCGGCGCCGCCTGTAATAAGACAATTATTCATTTTTCTCTGTTCCTTCCGTATTTTCCAGTTTCTTCAAAAGTTTCTCGGCTTTGACATAATTCTTCGTGATCCTCACCGCTATTTTCAGATATTCGATCGCGGTTTTTATATCCCCTTGTTTGATTTTATGATTGGCAAGATAGTAATACGCTTCGCCGATAGGGTCGCTTTTTTCACTGACGCATCGTTCCAGGTAAGGAATTCCCTTTTCATAATTATCGAAATAATCAATGTACAGAGTTCCCATGGTTTGAAGATATTGAGGATTTTCCTGCGCTTTTTTTTCGAGGATATCAAGATGCTTTTGCGCCTCTTCTTTTCTGTTCAAGGCTTCCAGCGTAAGGGCATGGAGGGTTTCATAGATGTCACTGCTCGCGCCGATTCGTTCCAGAATTTTATCGATATAAATCAGGGCGTTCTGATAATCCTTTTTTCTCAGATAAAGTATGGCAAATCCTTCGATGATGTTGATATTGTTCGGATCCAAGAGCGCTGCCTGGTTCAAAACGGCCATGGCATGGTCGAATTGTTTGTTTTTGACAAGCGTCTGGGCGAGCAGGGAGTGATAGAGTAAATTATCCGGTTGAATGCGGATGATTTCGGCAAAAAGCATGGACGCTTTTTCGTAATCCTCCTCAACCACCGCCTTCAACGCCTTTTCGACAAAATGCTCCTGGAAATATTCGGGTTGGTATTTAAGGATCAATTTTCTCAATTTGAGGATTTCGAGAGCGATTTCTTTTTTTTGAGATTCCGGCAGTCCCTGGGATATTTTGATCAGGAGCTCGGAATAATCTCGAAGCGCCATGGCGAAGGATGGGGAGTAACGAACCGCAAGGGCGTAATTTTCCCTTGCCCGGTTCAAATGTCCCTTGTTCGGTTCCACTTTATCCAGCATCTCTTCCACATAACCGATCAGATAGTAAACGGCATGGAAGCGGAATTCTTCCAACGCATGATCCAGTTTGTTCAGAGCGCGGGCGAGGTTATGCTGAGCGGCGAATTTCCAGGATTTCTCCATGGCTCCATCTCCCGCTTTCCGGGCGGCGGTCCATTGATCAAGGCAGAAATGACCCAGGTAATAATAAGATTCCCCCAGCTTGAATCGCAGCTCGGCATTCAGGGGGTCCATCCGATTTGCCTGTTGGGCAATCGCCACGGCGCGGTTCAAGAGATCGATCTTTTCGCGTGGCGTAATTTCGGGATACTGCTGGAATGTTCTCAGATACATGTCTGATTTGAAAAAGAGGATGTCGCTCCGAAAGCCCTGGAGAATCAACCTGTTCCCTATCGTCATGGCAATGAGAAAAAGGACAGGAAGCGAAAAGAGAAACAGGCGTCCCATTATTTTATGGGAAACCAGGGAGGCTGGAGAAGGCGTCGCCGGCTCTTCCCCTGATTGCGGTTGATCTCTCCAGATTTTCTCGCCTGAAGACCATATCCCCATCAGGAAAAGAAAGAGATAGGCGATAGGCGGGATTTGCATGGGGAAATCCACGAAGGCGTGGAGTATATAAGCGGTTATGGAAAAGAAAATGGCGCATATCATCCTTTTCTTCACGGGATCCCGGATTTCGTAAAGGGAGGATTGCCCTTTCTTCAGGAAGAGAAACAGAGTCAAAAGGGCGAAGATCAATCCAACAAACCCGAGTTCAATGGCGATTTGAAGGTATTCATTATGAGCGCGATCGGAACGAAGGTCTGTCGGAATGAGGAGCGTATCTTCGTGAGTGGCAAGATAATCCCCCTGGGCTTTGGGATACGCATACTGGAAAGAATTGAATCCATGGCCGAAAAGCGGGGCTTCCCTGAGGAGACTTTGAGAGCAAACGAGAATCCGGAGCCGGGTTCCTTTCAGGTTTTGGGGTTTGAAGGCGCCGAGTCTTTGGATAAGCGGCGCGCGTTTATTGTAAAAGGGATTCCAGGATACATTGATCGCCTGAACCATGATGACGAGAAAAAAGACAAGGATCGCCATGAGAAAATACGTCAAACGAAGATTCATGCCCGTATTTTTCTTCAGATACCAGAGATACAAAGGCGTGAGAAGGAAAAGAAACAGAATGACGGCTCGGCTCTGCGCCGCTACGAATATGAAGCATTCAAGCAACAGGAAAAGGATGAGCATGACTCGAAACTTCTTTCCCTTTACAAAGGAAAGGGCAGCCACGGTTAAAAAGAATGAAAACAAGAGGTAAGAAGAGAGTCCCGTGTTATGACCGATAAAAGAACCCATCAGGTTTCTGGTCTGCTCGAAACGAAGCATGAAATCTTCCGTGAGGTAAAAATATTGCAAAGCGGAAAAGATACAAAGAATAAGGGAAACGATTCCAATCAGAAAAAACGCCTTGATGAGAAAGGCGGCGGATTTTTCCATATCGATGAACATCAGGAAGAAGCTGATTGCCGCCAGCAATACAATCAGGGCGGATGCGCTTTTATAAAAGGTGGGGGAGAGGAAAAGAGCGGACACGCCAACATAAATCAGGAGAAGAAAAATGAGAATATAGGGAACCGACAGGCGTTTATAATCCTTCATCAGGGGGGCGTGGAGTTTCCAGAGAAGATAAATTCCTCCCAGAAAGAGGATATAACCGCCGGCAAGCGCCCATTTTAAAAGGAGCGGAGACAAACCGAAAAACAAATAGGGCTCCAGTTGCCAATCCCACAGGGATTTGAAAAAAGCCCCCTTCTTTTCAAACCACGGCGCGATCTTTTGAAGACAATCGTCATTTACCTTGAAGGGGTAAATCATGGGAACAATGAAAAGTATGGATAAAACAAGGAGATGGGAGAACTTCCTCAAATATACGGGAAAGGGGACTCGTGATACCTTATTATTCATTCATAGATGTCCTTTTGTAAAAGCGTTGCATCTTTCTGAAAACAATCCGCCTCTTATCATTTTGCAGGCCCCAGCTGAACTTTTGTAAAGCGAGCGGGGGCGGTTCCATGGCCCACATGCATGGTCTGCGATGGTTCTCCCTTTCCACAATTGGGAATGCCCCACAATTCCCAGTAGTCCGCATGGCACACCGCATCGCAGGAGTTCCAGAATTCAGGCGTGACGCCTGTATAAACCGGATTTTTAAACAAGCGCCCGATCTTGCCGTTTTTGATCTCCCATGCCGCTTCCACGCCGAATTGAAAATTGATCCTTTTGTCATCGATGCTCCAGGATTTGTTGGTTTGCAGGAGATATCCCTTTCTGGTATCGGAAATCAAATCCTTGAAGTCCCATGTTCCCGGCTCCATGTTGATGTTGGTCATGCGTACAATGGGGATATTTTCCCACGATTCCGCGCGCGCCGCGCCGTTCGATCGTTTCTTCCCCTTTAGATACGGAGCGGTTCCGCACGAGGTTAGAAAATTTCTTAAAATCCCTTTTTCTATGATGGGAACGCATTGCGCGGGAGTCCCTTCATCGTCATACCCAAAGCTTCCCAATCCCATAGGCGTTGTCGCATCCGCCAGAATCGTAACCTCAGGCGAGGCGTAACGGAAAGACCCGAGCATCTCGGGATTCAGGAAAGATGTTCCGGCGTAACTCGCTTCCTGTCCGAATACCCGATCCAGTTCGATCGGATGCCCGATAGATTCATGAATTTGAAGAGCCAGTTGATCGGAGCCAAGGATGATCGTGGCTTGATCCTCCACCGGACATTCTTTCGCCTCGATCAGGGCTGCGGCTTCCGAGGCGACTTCCGCCGCATTCTTTTCCAGTTCCAGGGATTGAACGAACTCCCATCCGGCTGTCGCGAAATTCCCCCGGAAGGAAGTGGGATAGGAGCGCGACTGAACCTCTCCATCCTTGATCGCTGTGGCAAGGATGCCGCCTCCACAAGTGATGATCTCCTGTTCTATCCAGGATCCTCGAGTAGAAGCGAATATCTTGTTTTTACAGGATGAATCGGCAAATCCCTTCGCTATTTTTACGAGGTTTTTCCTGGACATTATGCGCGTGGCGGAGCATAAAAGCGCCAGTTTTTCCTCCAGGGATACGGAAAAAGGATCCCGTTTGCAAGGCGTGGCGTATTGCGCCCTGATTCCGGGTGGCGGTTGATACAGCATATTACGGGAGGGCGCTTTTCGCGAGGCTCGGGCAATTTCAAGGGCTTTCCGGCAGGCGCGAACAATGCCGCTCCTTGTCAGATCGCTGGAAGAGGCGAATCCCCATCCCCCTTTTGTGAAAATGCGGATTCCATAGCCCATGGATTCCGCCTGCCGGATCACCTCCGGTTTCTCTCCTTTTATGGTAATACTCTCGGTTTTGTCGTATTCAAGGCGGATATCCCCATAATCGCACCCGTGAGAATCCATTGCGTCGAGCGCTTCTTCTATCAGAGATCGATCCATAAAGTACGCCTTCCCATACGTTTTTTAGCTTGAAATAAAATTTCTGCGGTAATTAAAACTACTCATTATCAATATTGATTGTCTATCTATAAATCTCTGCGTCATTATCGATACATCTGAAAACACAAAATACTTTTGGAACGAGATGAGCAAAATAAAATGATTAAAATAAAACAAAAAACAAGAAGTCAAGTTATAGTTGTCTTCCTGTTTGTTTTTGGCGCCGGGCTTTGTTTCGCCGATCGAATCTACAAAAAGGACGGCACGGTTGTCGAAGGCGCAATCCTTTCCTTTACAAACGACAAATACGTGATCGAGGCGGTCCCATCCCGCGTGAAGATCGAAATCAAAGCCGAGGAAGTGGAAAAAGTTGAAAAGGGGCTCTCCGGGGATATTCCAGAGCGTCTCCGTAAGGAATATGAAACGGCGGAGAAGGCTGTAAGGGAAGGCAATCCCTTTGAGGGCGTTCAAAAATTGATCGATCTCGGGAAAAGTTCGGAAAGTTTTCCCGGCGTTTTCTGGAATACCCTCTCCCTTGGTTTGGAGAAATGCCTTGGCCAGGCGGATGAAAAAGCCGCATCGCCTGAATTTCGCGAGGAATCCATTCGGCTCTATGAATGGATAAAAAACATTGCAATACAGGAACCTTCTAAAGGAATGATCCAACGGCTTCCTCAAGGGAAAGACCTTGTTTCCGGATTGGATCTCAAGATAGCTTCCGCCTGTTATATGAAGGCAATAGATGATACGCAGAAGAATGATCCGGGTCTTTTTCAGGGAATCGAACAAAATCTGCAGAAAGCCCTCGATCTGACCCCCGGAACCGATCCGCGTTACAACCGCATCCTCGAAGCCCTCGGAATCTTCAAAATGAATTATTCTAAAAAATTCGACGATGCAATCGCCCTTTTTCAGAAGGCGTATGAAGAATCCACGGATGACGCCATCCGGAACCGCTGGTATGATCTTCTTAACCAGGCAAAAGATGCGAAGATTCAGGATGCCAGAAAAGATGGCTCTTTTACCCCCGTTCCATCCCCGACTCCTGCGCTCATGGAACCTGTTTATGTCACCGTCCCCCCTACCATCGAACTGAAAAATCCTCCCAAATCGGAAATCAAGAGGGAGGAGATTCCCCTTAAACAGCAGATCATCCAACGCTGGAAAAATAAAAGATACAAGGATGCGGCGCGGCTTTCCTGGAAGTTAATCAGGGAATCCGGGGTCCTTCCCCTTATCGGAATCGGCTTTGTCGCCCTGTTTTTCCTCTGGTTCATACCCTTTGTCATCATAAGATGGCGGGCAAGACGCGTGGACCTCCTCGCCGCCAAATTTCTCCCCGTTGTCCGTTTCACCGGAATAATAGGGCTCTTGATCTATCTGCTCATCGCCATGATTCAGTTCATTTTCAAAAAGACGCACAAGGGCGATATCTGCCCCTATTGCAAGAAACGGATCGACAATATCGAGTCCTATTCGGATTATAACTTCAGAATCTGTCCCCATTGCCATGAAAATATCGTACCCCTGTACAGCCTCGAGGATTATATCATGCACCTTGTTGACAATGTGCAAAAAAACATCCAGAAAAGGGCTGGATACAAGGTCGATACCAATCTTGTGGAAAAAGACGCCATGCTCAAACTCATCCGCGCCATCATCACGCTGGCTTTCAGAAAAAGGGCGAGCGATCTTCATATCGAACCGGATAACGAGGGTTTGAAAATCAGGGCGAGGATCGACGGCATGCTTTATGAAATCATGAATCTTCCACGCCAGGTGGGCGACTCCATCATTTCCGCCATAAAGGTCATGTCCAACCTGGACATTTCCGAAAAACGCATCCCCCAGGATGGACGCATCAGCATCTGGGTGGATACCAAAGACCTGGATTTGCGTATCAGCGCTTCCCCTATAGCTCAGGGGGAAAAAATCTCCATGCGTATCCTCGATCCCACGGAAATTCTGGTGGATTCCACCAGGTTGGGATTGGATGGAAAGAATCTCGAAAATTTCGAAAGAGCCATCCGAAAACCTTATGGATTGATCCTCGTTACCGGTACTTCCGGAAGCGGCAAATCGACCACGCTTTATGTGGCGCTTCATACGGTCAATACCGGCGATAAAAATATCGTTACCATCGAGGACCCCGTTGAATACAAACTCGAAGGCATCAGTCAGCAGCAGGTGCATGTGGAGGCGAATTTCACCTTTGCCACCGGGTTACGCTCCATACTGAGGCAGGATCCGGATATCATCATGGTGGGAGAGATTCGCGACAAGGATACAGCCGATATCGCCATCGACGCGGCGACGACGGGACATCTTGTTTTGACGACGCTTCATACCATAGATACAGCCAATGCATTCGGGCGATTGACCGATCTCGGGGTGTCTTCACGACGCTATGCCCCCATCCTGATTTCCATAATCGCCCAGCGTCTGATCCGCCTGAATTGCCCCAACTGCAAAAAACTCTACACACCCAAAAAATCGGATCTGGAAATGCTGAATGTGGGAGATAATATGGGAATCGTATTCATGAAAGGCATGGGTTGCGAAAATTGCAATAACAGCGGATTCTACGGAAGAACGGGCATTTTCGAGATGCTCCTGCCGGATGATGAAATGAAAAAATTGCTGGAAACCAATCCTGCGGTTTCCGTGATCGGCGCGCTTGCCAGAAATAAAGGCATGAAAACTCTCAAGGAAGAAGGAATCTTGAAAATCAACCGCGGCATGACAACCGTGGAAGAGGTTTTGAGAGTGACCATGTGAAATGAAAAATGAATCCGTCTTAGTTATCACGCCTAAAGCGTGATAACTAAGACGCGACAAGAAATATTAATGGAAAATGAAAAACCGGGAATGAAAAATTAAAATGTCTATTTGAAAGGAGAGGAGCGAGATGGAGGAGAAAAAATTGTTCAAACTGGCGGCGGATACGATACGCTGCCTTTCCATGGATACGGTTCAAAAGGCGGAATCGGGACATCCGGGCATGCCTATGGGTTGCGCAGACCTTGCCCTCTCTTTATGGCTCAAATTCCTCAAATATAATCCCAAAGATCCGGGCTGGCTGGATAGGGACAGGTTTGTATTATCCGCAGGACATGGCTCCGCTCTGCTTTATATCCTCCTTCACCTTGCCGGCTTCGATCTGTCTCTGGATGATCTGCGCGCCTTCCGGCAATGGGGTTCCCGCACCCCGGGACACCCTGAGTTTCGCGTTACGCCAGGCGTGGAAACAACCACAGGACCCCTTGGGCAGGGTTTCGCAAACGGCGTAGGCATGGCTATCGCCGAACGGCATCTTGCGGAAATCTTCAATGAACCCGGATTCCTCCTGGTCGATCATTTCACCTACGGCATTGTCAGCGACGGCGATCTCATGGAAGGCGTTTCCTCCGAAGCCGCCTCTCTTGCAGGGCATCTCGGTTTGGGCAAACTCATTTATATCTATGATT
This sequence comes from Candidatus Sumerlaeota bacterium, assembly GCA_016931135.1. Lineage (GTDB taxonomy): Bacteria > Sumerlaeota > Sumerlaeia > MWCT01 > MWCT01 > JAFGFK01. Next base: position 17,738 of record JAFGFK010000405.1, read on the forward strand.
CCAACCGCATATCCATAGAGGGTTCCACAGAGATTACATTCGATACGGAAGATGTCATGAAACGATTCCAGGCTTATGGATGGGATACGCATGAAATAGATGGTCATAGCTTCGAAGAAGTGGAGACTGCCCTTGCGAAGGCAAAAGAAGAAAGAGGGAAGCCATCTTTTATCCTGGCTCATACGAATATAGCCTCCGGGAGCCCTGAATTTCAAGGAAGCGAGAAATCCCATGGCGCGCCTCTGGGAAAGGAAGGCGTGCAAAGCGCGAAACGCAACCTGGGATTCGATGAAAATAAAGAGTTTTTCGTACCTCAGGAAGTGTCCCGACTTTTTGCCGATCGGGAGGCGGCTCTCAAGAAAAGTTATGATGATTGGCGCAGAATTTTTGAAGAATACAGGAAACAATATCCACAAAAAGCCGAGTTGTGGGATCAATACCACAATCCGCCTTCAGAGGAAACGCTCGAAAAAGTTGCTGTTGAATTCGATCCCGCGAAATCGACGTCAACGCGCGAGGCGTCCGGAAAATGCCTCCAGGTTCTTGGATCAGCGCTTCCCAACCTCTTGGGCGGCAGCGCCGATCTCGCCCCCTCCACAAAGACCTTTATGAAGGGGCTGGGCGTTATTTCCCGCAACTCTTTTTCCGGTAGAAACATGCGCTTTGGCGTTCGTGAACACGCCATGGGAGGCGTCATGAACGGCATGGCGCTGCATGGGGGAGTGATCCCTTTCGGAGGAACGTTTCTCGTGTTTTCCGATTATATGCGCCCCTCCATCCGACTCGCCGCCCTCATGAATCTCCGCGTGATCTATGTATTTACGCACGACAGCTTTCATGTGGGGGAGGATGGTCCCACGCATGAACCGGTGGAGCATTTGATGTCGCTTCGTTTAATACCGAATCTGACTGTGATTCGCCCGGCGGATGCGATGGAAACCCTGGAAGCCTGGAAGATGGCTTTAAGACAGAACGGACCTACTGCATTGATACTGACCCGCCAGAATCTTCCTGTACTGGAAAGATCGCCGAAAAATCCCGCATCCGATCTCGCTTTTGGGGCTTATGTCCTATGGGGAGGAGAGGAAAAAGCGGACTGTCTCATCATGGCAAGCGGATCAGAGGCGTCTTTATCCGTTCAGGCAGCTGCCATTTTGAAGGAGAAAGGAATCCGGGCGCGCGTTGTCGGTTTTCCCAGCTGGGAACTTTTTGAAAAGCAATCAATAGAATACAAGAAAAAAATCCTTCCGGATTCCATAAAAATTCGTTTGGCCGTGGAGGCGGGAAGAAGCCTGGGTTGGGAGCGATATGTGGGAGAAAAGGGTATGATTCATGGCATGGATCGTTTCGGCGCATCCGCTCCGAGCAAGGTTCTGGCGGAAAAATTCGGCTTCACGCCTCAAACGATTGCGGAAAAGGCGATCCATCTCCTTTCCCTGTAAAGGGGAAATCTATTATTTCCAAAATGATTATTAATATCCTTGACCATTCTTTTTCAGGATTTTATTAAAGCAGATAATTTCCCGAAGAAAGTATATGTGATGTTCATAATTATTCTAAAGGGTGGTTCAAATGGGCGTTGAAGATTTCAGGAAGGCATTGGGGCAGGTGCGAAAGAATGTCAGGAAGGCGTGTGAAAAAGCGGGAAGAAATCCTGATGATGTGCGCATCCTTGTGGTTACCAGGAATCACTTTGTCCCCGAGATCAGGGAACTCATAGATGCCGGCTGCCGGTTATTTGGCGAAAACCGGGTGCAGGAGGCGCTTCAGAAGATATCTTTTTTCGATTCCGCCATAGAATGGCATTTGATCGGACACCTCCAATCGGTCAAAGCCAAGGTGGCGATCGAGGCGTTCCGCCTGATCCACGGGGTGGACAGTTTGCGCATCGGATTCGATCTGCAAAGGGCATGCGAAAAATTGAACCGGGAGGTGGATATTCTCCTTCATATCAACGCCTCGGGAATGAATGAACCTTTTGGCGTGGAACCGGGCGAAACCATCAATCTGATTCGTGAATTGATCAAGTTTCCAATGGTCCATATCAAGGGATTCATGACTCTGGCGTCGCAAATGGAGAGTCCGGAACAAAGCCGTCCTTTTTACCGGAAACTTCGCGAACTCCGGGATCAGATCCGGAATGAAGCCATCGAGGGCGTGGAACTTAAATGGCTTGCCATGGGATCTTCCTTTGATTATCCGGTTGCTGTGGAAGAAGGCGCCAATATCATCAGGATAACGAACCCCGTATTTCCCGAGGAAGAGTGAACTCCTCCACTCGTTTTGCATTTGGGCGCACATCAGTTTTCCGATTATTATTCAACTCAGAAGGGGTCAAACCCCAATGGCGCTAAGTTAAGGAGAAAAGGGGGGTCAAACCCTATAAAAATCCTGTATGCGCATCCAGACTCTATTCCGGGAACGCAGGATGATTCCTGCGGGGTCATTCTCTATAA
>JAFGFK010000406.1 GCA_016931135.1 Candidatus Sumerlaeota bacterium
CAGAAAAACCTATCAGATTCTATTATAAAAGAAAAAGAAACAGCGTTATTTTGTGGTCAAAAAAGAAAGGCATATCGATCATTGTATCACTCATGATAAGGAACCACGAATATTGAAAGTCATCCCCACGAATTTGGTAGGATTTTACATCTTCTGCATCTTTCTTGGTGAACTTCGAGGCTTCGTGGTAAAAAAAAAGACAGGAGGGAAAAGCGTAAATTTTTATTCATAATATTTCCCCTTGTTCCATTGAAGATCAAATATGATGACGCCGAGGGTTGAGGAGTCTTTCGAATGCTCCGGATCTTCCAGGGCTGGAATGTGCATGTTATGATGCTGGATTTCGACTTCGCAAACCGGGGATTGCCCGATGGCGGATGCGGGGATATGAAAAGACGCGGTTACGTTGTCATCTTTCTTTCCCCTGATATATCCCACGCGATGTCCGTTCGCGAAAAAACTGAGCCGCGTGGGATACACAAACACGATTTTGATGCTGAGATCATAAGAAGTATGGGGCAATACAGGAATAAAGAGGCTTGATTTATCCGCATTGGTCCATCGGAAGGGGATTTCAAATTTGGAATTTTTCGGATCTCTCATCCATTCGCTGTCGCGCCACCCGTGCCCCAGGATCGTTTCATCGACAGGATCGTTTCCGATGGAAACGCGGTTTGTATCTTGAATCCCCGCGATAAATTCGTTGAAAACTCTCGAGTATGCCCTGTTGTAAGCCAAACACGCCCATGCGCCGAATAGAAAGAAAATGAGTAAAATCCAGATAGCGGGGCGTTTTTTCCAGAATCTCTTATCGCCATGGATGCGGGAGTTGAGAATATAAAGGAGTAGAAACATGATCGGGATGAGGATCAGGATCAGGGAGAAATAAATCCGTATAAAGGGTCTGAGGGCAAAATTCCCCTGGCGCGGGGGGCGGTTGTCCAGAAACCAGAAATCAAAACAGCTGAAGAGTTTCATTGAAATGCCAACAGGTTTCACCGGATGCGAAGGTTTGACGGTTGCAAAATAGGTCGGCTTGTAGATAAGATAATGCGTCTCCCTTTTCGCATACCTGTCGATCGTGGAACCAAGAAGGGCGTAATTGATCGTTGTATGGGAAAGGCGGGGATTGTACCGCAGGTTTTCGAGGGAAGCCATATCATGCCACTGGAGCATTACGGGTTGGGCTTCATAGGAAATAGATACGCCCAGAATCTGTACGAAAATTCCCAGGATGACAAGGAGGATAACAAGGGCGCGTTTGGGGAGGGAAAGCGATCTGAATCCTTCCACAAGAATCCCCACAGGGAGAAACGCAAACGGAACGAGATAATGCAGTTTCCGGGGACCCCATGTTTCATCTGTCCATATCCAGAAAAGGGAGTGGAATACAAGCCCGATTCCAAAAACGAGCATCAAAAGGAGTTTCAGCCAGCCAAAACGTCGTAAGAACCGCGGAAATAAAAAAACCGACGCGACAAGAAGGGGATTATAGATGAAAATGCTTTTCCCGCTGCTGAATAAAAATCCATATAAACCCTGCCACAAGGGAATCCTTTTCGCCTCGTATTCCATATTATAACGGGAGCCGAGAAATGGCGAACCAAACCGCAGGACATTCACGAGAGATAGGAGGATCACGGAGCAAAACACGGGCAAGAAAAATGGCGCAAGGGAACGAACGGATTCCTTCCAGGTTTTAGATCTGGAAACGCCATCGAACAGGACATAAAGACAGATTGCGCCTGTCATGACAAATCCGTAAACTTTCGTATGCAGGATCAAGCCTGTACATACGCCGAATAAAACAAGAAATATTCGCTTTTCCCGTTTTTTCCAGCAAACAAGGGTCCAGAGCGAGGCGACGGAGAACAGGGTATGCTGAATCTCCATACCCATTTTTGAATAGGGAAAGATCATGGCGCTAAAAGCGAAGAGAAGGGCGGTTTGCAAAGCGGTTTCAACGGAATCGAAGAGTTCCAGGAGGGCAAGATAGAAAACCAGGCAGATGAGGGCGCTCATGAGCGGGAGCGTGAAAAGGGAAATAAAATCCCTCAGAAGAAAGTCGCCGGAATCGACAAAAACGCAGTTTATCCATTCCATGGGAAGGTAGCACGCCATATCCATCAATCCGGCTGCGGTATGGCTGGAGAAATCTCCCCTATAGAGAATATTCTGCATGGAACGAAGCGTGGCTTTTTCATATCCATAAAACCGGCTGGAAAGAGTAAGGGAGAACGCGAGGAAACAGAGAAGAAATAAAATCAGCCCCGACAATTTTGCGTATGTGATCTTTTTATCCGCCATAATCTCCCGTCGATTCATATATGGAATTGATAGATGATTTATTCATCCGGATTATCCGTTAATTGCAAGCATTTTCAATAATAACGATGATCGTTCAAAACAAAAGAGACATGCCGAAGCAGCCAATTACCGTTCTCCCTGATCAAATCCAGTTCCGCCTCACCCTTTGCATCCTGCAGGAAACGGCTGGATAGAGGGGCTCTGTGATACACATTCGATGCCAGGTAATATCCGGAATAATCAAAAAC
>JAFGFK010000407.1 GCA_016931135.1 Candidatus Sumerlaeota bacterium
GCATTCGTTTGAGAAATAACGGAAAGAACATCCTCGCTAATCAAATTGCCGAGTTGGGTAAAACCCTTCATGGCGATTGGGGCTTGCGAAATGTCATAGCGCATGCCGGAATAGTGAGAAGTTCACCTGAAGTAAATTTCGATTCCATAGAAGAAGTCTTGGAATCGTTCAGGGAAATCGCTGAGGCAATTTCTGAAATAGATCCATATAGAGATTTGATTTCATAATCATAAAAGGAGAGGAAAACATGACGAATGAACAAACCGAAAAAGCTAATGGCAAATCCGTAAAAGGAATTCTTTTTCTTCACGCTTTGACTCCTTTGCATCCCGGATCCGGTTCCGCACTGGGAGCAGTTGATCTCCCTGTTCAAAGGGAGCGCCATACCCAATGGCCAGTAATAACAGGATCTTCCTTGAAAGGGGTTATACGTGATGAATGCAGACCAGAAAAAAATGGGGAAACTGATGAGAAAAATCAAGAACGGTTCAAGGAATATCAGAAATGGCTTGCGGTTTTTGGTCCTGAATCAAAAGAAGAATCCAGCGCTCACGCGGGAGCCGTGAATTTCACTGATGCCCGCATCCTCGCGTTTCCCGTGCGATCCCTGAAAGGCGTTTTTGCATGGACAACAAGCCCTGCGGTATTGCTCAGATTCAAACGCGATCTGCAAATTGCTGGAATTTCAACTCAATGGACTATCCCTGATTTGCCAAAAGTTTCAAAGAATGATTCGGATCCTAAATCGTGGGCTTTGTTCTCTGATGATGATGATTCTGCGTTGAAAATTGCCGAAAGCGATCAGATCGTATTGGAAGAATTCGATTTCACGCAATATAAACAGCCTTCCCCAGAAAATAAGACAAACGAGAAGAAAACTGACGAGAAGAAAACAAATAACATCACACTGATTGCATCAGACATTTCCCAAGCCATCCCCCATGAAGAAACAAAGAAGACTTTCCCCAAACATTTTGCCATACTTTCGGATGACGATTTTACTTACTTTGTTCGCAACGCGACGGAAGTGGCTACCCGAATCCAGCTGAATCCTGATACCAAAACCGTGAAGGGCAAGGCGTTATTCAGTGAAGAATTAATCCCCCCGGAAACTCTTTTTTATTCCATAGCTATAGCGGAAGAGAGCAAACGTCATTTCGAGAAAGAAACGGATACCGCAAAAAATGTCTCTTTAACCCCCAGTGATGTAATTAAATATTTAGAAAAAGTTCCCCAATACATTCAACTTGGGGGCGACGCCACGATTGGAAAGGGATTCTGCGCTAAAAAAATATGTGATAAAAAATATTTTGAGGAATTGAATAAGAAGAGGGAGGGTTGAATCATGCCGCCAACATTAGAACAAGAACGGGCGCTCCACGCCTGGAATAAGGTTCAGGCGTTAAAAGAGAATAATCAATATGGTAAAAAGGCTAAAGATTATGGCAGGGAGGCAAAGAAAATGTCTGCAAGGATATTAACCTGCGGCTTGGGGCAGGCGCTTGCATTTATCCAGGCAAAATCAGAAGAAAATAAATCCTTGAAAAAACTACACAATGACTTAACCGATTGGGTGATTAAGGAACGAAAAATCCCTTCCGCAAATTGTGATACTTTATTATTGAACATCATTCATGGAGATTCGGACTTCATGAAACGCGCCACAAATGAAACCCTTTCCTATCTTGTGTGGCTCACGCGTTTTATTGAATCGGAATTGGGAGATATTTTAGAGCAGGGAGAATAATACCATGACAATTGGAAAAATAAAGGTTGAGAAAGTACGAAGCGATAAGTTTTATTATGTGGTTTCCAAAGAAATGGAATATAGAATATCTTCTTCAAATCTTACTCAGGATCCTGGATGTAAAATTTTGATGGATGATCTTATTCAAGACCTTCCTGTGGAGTTCGATCTAATTGGGAATAGATGTGAAAATGTCCGTTTATACTCCCCTCTTTCGGATAAAATGAGAGATATATTGAAAAAGGTTTCAGGTAATCATCCTGGGCTCTTTATTGATAAATATGCTTATGTATGGCATAACCAGGAGTCGATGATATATATACTCAATAAAGTTAAAAAGATAAATAATATTCAACAAAAAAAATGCAAGGAATATGAAGTCTTGCTCAACCGAAGAAGAGGTTACCTGAATGAATTAAATAAAAAGAAAACAGCGCAAATATGGCAACAAAAGATTTCTTCTCCTTTGCTTCTTCATTCATCCCGCACAGGAACAGTTGAAAACGCCAATCTGTGCTTTCATCCCCTTTATGGATTTGTTTATATACCAGGTTCCGGCATAAAGGGAATGACGCATGCATGGGCGGAAACTGTATGGCTTCCTGGTGAGAATAGATCCAAGGAAGCCTTGGAACAGGTGGAAAGGATTTTTGGATGGAGTAAAAAAATCGTGGAAAAGGGGAAAGAAATACTCTCGTCAAATACAGGACATATTATTTTTCATGAAGCCTGGCCAACCAAGTGGCCCAAAATATTTGTTGATATAACAAATTGTCATTATAAGAAATATTATGGGGCGGAAGAAAATGATAACTATAACGCCCCGGGAGATTGGGAAGACCCGAATCCTGTCAATTTCCTTGCTGTAAAACCTGATGGGGAAACAGCCTTTGAATTCGCTATAAGCAAAAGGAATGCTTCGGTAAAAGATGCGGATCTGGAACGCGCCAAAGAGTGGGTAATTGCAGCGCTGGAACATCTTGGAGCAGGGGGAAAAACAAATTCCGGGAATGGCGTTTTTTCCCCTCCCGGAAATGTTCCGACTACACCCATTCCTGCCCAGTCAAATCTAATGGAATTTGACACGATTATCGAACTTGGCACCCCGGCTTTTCTCGCAGGAAGTCAACAACAGGAAGATGATTGCAATCTGCGAGGTGGGACGCTCAGGGGAATGTTGCGATATTGGTGGAGAACCCTCCATGCGGATCATGTTTCCATAGATACCCTAAGAAGAATGGAACGGGCTGTATGGGGATCCACCTTAAGGGGAAGTCCTGTTCAATGCAAAATTACATCAAAAAAATTCACCAAAGCACAAAAATTTTATAAATATCAAATTAAAGATTTATTATCAATAGAAGAAGATGTGAAATATCGTTACCGGGTGCATGTCTGAATTCTATCATGCGATTTTTCTTGTTTTTTCCTTAACCCAAAGGTCGTTCCAACGGTTGTTAAAGATACGAACC
>JAFGFK010000408.1 GCA_016931135.1 Candidatus Sumerlaeota bacterium
GTGATATAGGGCCAGAGCATCGGGATTTTGACGAAGAAAAGCGTCTGGCGCGGTTTGCAGCCATCGATCATGGCCGCCTCGATCAGCTGCGGAGGAATGGAGCGCAATCCGGCAATGAAGATCACCATGTAATATCCAAGACCCTTCCATATAGTAACCGTCATCACGGTGAAAAGGGCGATCTTTCCGCTTGTCAACCAGGGAATCTTGTTCTGAATGATCCCCATCCTCAGAAGAATCGAATTCAGGATTCCATAATCCGTTTCGAATATCTGTTTCCAAACCAGGGCGACGACGACCATCATGGTAACAACGGGAAGATAATAACAGGCGCGAAAGAAATTGATGAGGGGAATCTTTGGCTCAACAAGGAGGGAAAGCCCCAGCGAGAGGGCGATGATCACCGGAACGACCATGAGGTAAAGAAAAGAATTTTTCAGGGATGTCCAGAATTCACTATCCTGAAAGAGACGGGAATAATTCGCCAATCCGACGAACCTGTTATCCGGCGACAAGGGGGAATAATCCCAGAAGGAAAGATAGAACGCCCGGATCATGGGGAAAAAAAGAAACGCGCCGAGCAGGATCAGGGTGGGCGCAAGAAAAAGATATGCCAGTACGACGCGCCGGATTTTATTCCTTGAGTATTTCATTCCATTTATCCTGAAGTTGTTTCAATCCCTCCTCGGGAGTCAGATTCCCGAGGCAAACCTGTTCCGTCATTTTATCCATCTCGCGGAAAAGTTTGCCGGAATTTTTCGAGGGCGTGGGAAGCAGCGTCCCGTTTTTTACCTGGAACGCCGCTATTTTGCGCGCCTGTCCCTCCGGCGTATCTTCCACATTGGTGAAATAAGGGTCTTCCGTAGCCTTAACAACCGACGGAATGATCGTGGTTAGTTTGCAGAATTTCAACTGGTTCTCCGCATTGGTTACAAAGGCGGCGAACTCCGCAGCCAGCTCGGGATGATCGGATTTCGCCGAGATCGCCAGGATATGCGCATCCACCCCGTAGGTTTCATAATCATCCCAGAGGAGTTTGGAGCGAACCACGGTGTTCTGATACACATCCGGCGAGTCCGCTTTCACGTGTTTCAGAAACTGGGGGCCGCTATGGAATATGGCAAGGCGTCCGCTTTTGTACATCTCGATCGGGTCGCGGTGCATTGCCGTAAGCGCCTCACTGGGCGCAAGTCCGTCTTTGTAAAAATCGCTCCAGAATTTGAAGACCTCCACGCCCTTCGGCGTATGGAATACCGCCTCTTTTCCCGTGGGATCTAACAGGGGAACCCCGGCTTCGCTCAGGTACCCTTTGAGCGCGCCGGCTTCCGTATAAACCGGAAAATAAGCGAATTTGTCGGTTTTTTCCCGGATGATGCGCGCAACGCCTCTCATCTCCTGGTAGCTGCGCGGGATATCCTTTTCCGATAATCCCGCCTCCCGGAAGATTTTCATATTGCACATCGTGACTCCGGTTGCGAGGTACCACGGCGCCGCATAGGTTCTTCCCTCAAACTGGCAGGCGTTCTGCATGATATTGGAGAAGTATGAATCCAGGACCTCCCGGGCGACAAGGTCTTCGAGGGGCAGAACCGTTTGCCGCGAGACATAAGTCGGCAAAGACTGCGGGGCAATATTGATAACGTCCGGAGGGTTTTTCCCCATGAAGGAGGTAAGGAGCTTGGTGTCATAATCCTGCGCCGGATAATCCATCCACTTGATTTTGACGTTGGGGCGCGAATTTTCGAACTCGGAAAAAAGGGAGAGGAAATAATCATCGAACGTGGGGCGCAGCTGCATCGTGAAAAATGTAATTTCGATTTGAGATGATGCGGGAGTTTTTTCCTCCCTGGAGGCGCAGCGAAAAAGGAGGGATGAAGCGCATATCAAAAAAAGAACCTTGAAACAAAAGGATTTCATGAATCTCTCCTTTCCGGGCATAAGGGATTTTTCTCAGAAGATGGTTATTCCCTGAATCCCATGCTTTTCAGGGAGCGTCTGGCTCGTTCCGCTTCGCCGCTTTCCGGATTCTGCCGGATGATCTGCCGGTACATTTCCGCAGCCTTTGCCGTATCGTTCATGGCAATGTAAACCCTGGCGAGCGTGTCTCTGGCGCGGATGTGAGTTGCGTCCAGTTCCAGAATCTTCTGTAGCGATACAAGGGCTTTGTCATAATAGGATTGATATTTGAGCCTGCGGTTCTGGTTTTTTCTCCCCTGGAGATAGTTTGCCCAACCCAATCCGTAATAGGCGTCGATATATTCCGGGTTATTCTGGATTGCCTTTTCATAGCTGTCGATCGCCTTTATGTAATCGTCGTTTTTATCGTGCGACTCGCCTATAAGATAATAAAGGGTTGCGAGTTTCATCTCGTAACGCTTGCGATCTGTGGGCTTTTTTTCCAGGGCTTTTTTTATCTCGTCGATCGCCTCTGAATACCTGCGTTGATCCTGCAGCAGCTCCGCGCTCTTGTAAAGAGCCGCAGCCTCGCGATCCGTTGGGGAAATATGCTTTTCCTCGTTCGGTCGCGCGATGTTCGAGATGAAGGTTTGAATGGAACTGGAAAAGAAAAAGAAAAAGGCGACGGAGGTCAATGTCAAGATCGTGAACAGGAAGAGCCAGAGCCCGACGTTGATGCCCGGTTTCCGGGCGGACCTGGGTACGATCTCCTTGTCTCCATCGATCGGCTTGATCTTCCGGGTCACCTCGGGTCGCCGATCCAGCGCCTGCGCCAAAAGCTCCTTGATATCCTGACGGAAGGGGGCAAGCTTCAGCGCCTCCCGGATGCGCTCGATCGCCTGATCGTAATCCTCCTGTTCCAGGTAACGGATTCCTTTCTGAACAAGGAGATCGATGGATTCGGTTTCATCCGGGTAGTCTCTTCCCGATTTTGTCCGTTCTTCGTTATCCATTTATCCGCTTTTCATGGCGATTCCATCGGCATTGTCCCGCTCGATTAGATTCGCCCGTATATCATTGTAACGCAAATCCATAAATGTAATTCACGTTGTTACACCTTCCCTTCAAGGATTTTCAAGGGAAAACGCCTGGTATTTTTTATTGTAATTTTTCTCCTTCCCTGTTATATCTCGCGGCGGTTTATGTTGAATTGTTGGTAAAGGGCGCAAGGAAGTTTATGAACGATAAAAATTCGCCGATCGGAATTTTTGATTCAGGGTTGGGGGGGCTTTCGGTTCTCGTTGAGATTCTGAAAGTACTTCCCCGGGAACGCTTTGTTTATTATGCCGATTCCGGCTTCGCTCCTTATGGGCACAAATCCAGGGAAGAAATAAAGGAACGCTGTTATTCCATAACCGAAATCCTTCTGAAGCGCGGCGTCAAAGCCCTCGTGGTTGCCTGCAACACCGCAACCAGCAGCGCGGTGGAGGATATGCGGCGCGGATTTTCAATCCCCATTGTCGGAATGGAACCCGCCCTGAAACCGGCGTACGAGGCGAATCTTCCCGGAAAAATTCTCGTTCTCGGAACGCCCTTCACCATCAATGAACCGAAATATCAGAATCTTCTCAAAAGGTTCATCAGCAATAAGGAAATTGTCTCCCTGCCCTGCCCCGGGCTTGTGGAACTCATTGAAAAGGGTGATATCAATAGCCCGGAGTTGAAATCCAGGTTAAAGGAACTTTTCCGAGGTCTCGCCCCGGAAGAATTTTCCTGCGTGGTTCTCGGTTGTACTCATTTTATCTATCTGAAAAGCATCCTGCGCGAAATTATCGGCGCCCCTGTTCAATTTTTCGATGGCAATTTCGGAACAGCGCGGCAACTAAAGCGGGTCCTGAAGCAATACGGCTCTATCCGCGATGTTAATGAACCCGGGAATCCGGAAGATCAAATCGTGATTGACACTTCGGCGAATCCCGGGCAGGTTATTCCACTTTGTCATAAACTTTTATCCATGCTTTCTGATGCGGAAAAATAATGCAATCACCGATTCTCGACATTCGAATGCTTCATCATACAGGCATCGGCGTTTATCTCCAGGGACTTTTAGAGGGGATGGCGCAAATCGAAGACGCCCCGAAATTCCTTTTCTACGGACCCATCGAGTTCCGCCCCGAGATTCCCGAACGGCTTTGCGATCTCTATTTCCTGCGCAATCCCCGGATTTACTCCATCAGGGAACAGGTCCTCTTTCCCGAAGAACTCCGTTTTCATCCCCTGTTTCACTCCCCGCATTACAACATCCCCCTGCGGTTCCGCGGCAATCTCGTGGTCACCATACACGACCTGAATCATCTTGTGTTCCCGGGAAATCTCCCATCGTTTTTTCACCGGCAATATGCGCGGTTTATGTTTGGAGAGGTCGCGGCGCGCGCGAAACAGATTATCGTGATATCAGAACATATCCGCAGCGAGGCGCAGGAACTTCTCAAAATCGATCCCGATCGTATAACGCTCATTCATTACGCCATCAATCCTTCTTTTGGCGTAAACTTGGATCCCGAAAAAGCCGGAACCTTCCGGAACAAACACAAACTGCCGGATCAATATCTTCTTGCCGTGGGAATTTATAAACCTCATAAAAATTACCCTTTTCTTCTAAATGCGCTTCGTGATCTGAGGAAATCCGGGGAAATGGACATCCCACTGGTGATTGCCGGATTGGATCAGAAAGGGCTGGTTCAACTCAAAGCCCTTGCCGTTGAAAAAGGAGTGGATTCCTTTGTGAATCTTGTGGGGAGTTTTTCCAGGGCGGAAGCGCCCTATCTTTATTCATCGGCAGCAGCCCTGGTTTTTCCATCGCTGTACGAAGGCTTCGGACTTCCCCCGCTCGAGGCGATGAAGATGAACGTTCCGGTTATCGCTTCCAATCGCCCCCCCATTCCGGAAGTTGCCGGCGATGCCGCCCTGTTCTTTGATCCCAAATCCCCGGATGAATTCAAGGGCGCCCTTCTGCGCCTTTTATCCGACAGTAATCTACGGGCAAACCTGGTCGAAAAAGGCAGGGCAAACCTGGCGCGGTTTGACTGGGTGAAAACTGCGCGCCAAACCCTGGAAGTTTACCGTAAAGCCGCGGAGCAGGGGTGATGAATCCGTGAAAGTGGCGCTTGTTCATGACTGGCTGAATGGCATGAGGGGTGGAGAAAAGGTTCTGGAATGTCTCTGCGACCTTTTTCCCGATGCCCCTGTTTACGCCCTTTTTTATGAACCTGATCTTGTTTCGGAAAAAATCAATCGTCACACGGTCATTCCTTCCCTGTTGCAAAAACTCCCTTTTACGCGGGAGCGCTACCGGAATTACCTTCCCCTTTTTCCCTGGGCGATTCGAAAATTCGACCTCAGGGGATTCGACCTGGTGGTTTCCAGCAGCCATTGCGCAGCCAAAGGCGTTATCGTTCCCAATGGCGTTCCCCATGTATGTTACTGCCACACGCCCATGAGGTTTATATGGGATAAGTTTGACGTTTACTTTGGCAAGAAGGGGCTGCTTTCCCTTTCGCGTATTGCCATGTCATTTTTCCGGAAGTCCCTTCAAGCCTGGGATCGAGAAACCGCGCGAAAAGTGAATTTTTTCATTGCAAATTCCCGGTACATTTCAGAGAAAATAAGTTTATTTCTTGGACAGGATAGTATAATAATTCCTCCGCCGGTTGACGCCGACTTTTTCACGCCTGCGCCGGATGTTGACGCAGGGAAAAAGGATTTTTTCCTGATCGTTTCCGCCCTTGTACCCTATAAAAGGGTGGACCTTGCTGTACAGGCTTTTGCCGGGCGTTCCGAAACTCTTTTTGTGGCAGGGACCGGTCCCGAGGAAAAAAAACTCGAGAAAATCGCCGGTTCCAATGTCCGGTTTCTGGGATGGCAAAGCGATCATGACCTGCGGGAACTGTACCGGAATTGCCGCGCCCTGATTTTTACGCCCGAAGAGGATTTCGGCATTGTTCCCCTGGAGGCGATGGCGTGCGGAAAACCGGTCATAGCCTTTGGAAAAGGCGGCGCGCTCGATACGATAGTGGAAGGCAAAACAGGATTGTTTTTCATGGAACAGACTCCTCAAGCCGTGAACCGGGCAATCGGTTCCTTTGATCCGGAACAGTTTGATTCCGCTGCGCTTCGTAAACACGCGGAAAATTTCTCGCGTGGCAATTTCCTCATTCGTCTCCGCGATTTCTTCAGGAAGAAGGTGGGAATCTCATGCTGAGAAGACATACCGGAAAATCCTTTACTGCTCTTCTGATCGCTTTGGATTCCCTCGCTGCGGCTCTGGGGCTTCTCTTTACCTATTGGTTCCGCTTCATCATCAAATTCCTTCCCGTTACAAAGGGTTATGACGCCTCGCAATATCTCCGCATATTTCCCGTCGCGGTTCTTGTCTGGATCATCAGCCTGAATTTCGTTCATGTCTATGTTCCCCGGAAACGCATCTTCAGCTTTGACGTTGCCTGGAGACTGGTCAAGGGTTCCTTTCTCGCCACGGTCATCATGATCGGCGTCAATTTCCTCCTGAGAGAGGCGGAATATTCCCGCCCTGTTGTTGTCGTTGCGCCTTTTGCCGTTTCATTTTTCCTCTGCGTTTTCAGATACGTCTTCTACGAATTTATGATCCACTACAGCCTGAAAAAAGGAAAAGGACTTTCCCCCGTTTTTATTGTGGGAACGGGTCAAACCGCCCTGATTCTCGCGCGCAGAATCTTGAATCATCCCGAATACGGTTATTCCATTGCCGGGTATCTTACGGAAAATCCCGATGAGGTTGGACAAAAACTCGAAGGCGTCGAGGTAGTTGGCATTGTGAAAAACCTCAAGAATCACGCGCAGAAGATGAAAGTGCGGGAAATCATGCTCGTGCGACCCGACCTGAAAACTGACCACCTCTTCGATCTCATGATCGATTGCGAAAGAGAACTGATCACGGTTCATATCGTTCCCGATTTTCTCGAAATTATAACCAGCGAGATCAGCGTCAACGAAGTGGGCGGCGTGCCGCTGTTTGGGCTGAAGGAAACCCCTCTTCACGGATTCAATCTGATCGTGAAGCGCCTTTTTGACATTCTCGTATCTCTTGCCGCCCTCATCCTGTTCAGCCCCGTGATGGCAATCGTCGCCCTTCTTATATGGCTGGATTCCAAAGGTCCCATCATATACAGGCAGGAACGCATGGGCGTGAACGGGCACACCTTCACCTTTTTTAAATTCCGTTCCATGGCAGTCGATGCGGAAAAGAATGGACCCGTTTGGGCGAGGCAGAACGATCCCAGGTGCACCCGCATCGGCGCCAGGCTTCGTTCCTGGAACCTCGATGAACTTCCCCAGTTCTGGAACGTGCTCAAGGGGGATATGAGCCTCGTGGGACCGCGCCCCGAACGTCCGGTATTCGTGGAAAAATTCAAGAACGGCATACCCCGTTACATGGCGCGCCACCGCGTCAAATCCGGCATCACCGGGTGGGCGCAGGTCAACGGGCTGCGCGGAGACTGCTCCATCACGGAACGACTCAAATACGACCTTTATTACATCGAAAACTGGTCCCTTCTTTTCGATGTCAAAATCCTCATCCTCACCCTCTTCGCCTTCCACTGAAAAATCGCCTCTTGACGGTTTAATATATTTTGTGAGATCAAGAGATAATAAATTTTCCCACTGGAAGATGTAATGAGAATTTATTTTGATGTATGTTGTCTTGATCGCCATTCCTGGCTTTCTCAATATTCCGCAAAAGATATACTCAAAGAGATCCAGAAGAAATCCTTGAAAATATAATTACGGTTATTCGAAATATAGAATAGAAAAATGTATTCATTAGTGGTGTCTTTATTCCCGGAACGCTTTTCCGTTTCTGAAAAGGGCAAGCCTCGCCTCGATGTCTTTCGCAAGAGCCTCCTGTTTCAATTCCCGTGCAAGTTTCAACGCATCTTCTGCGGTTTGCGCCGCCTCTTCGAATCTGCCCCCCTCCGCGTATGCCGCTGCCAGCGTGTCCAGTATCGTCGGCTCCTTTTTCTCCGATAATCGGCGCGCAGCCTCCGCCAGTTCGATCGCCTCTTCCGCATTCCGCATTTCATCACTTTTATCCGTAGAAAGCGTCCAGGCGAGTTTGTTTTTTAACCAGAAATCCTCCGGAAACAGATCAACCCCCCGGTAAAGCGCTTCCTTTGCTTTGTTCCCTGATCCCTTTTTCAAAAACGCATCCGCAATGTCGATATAATAATACGCGTTTTCCGGATCGATCTCGATCGCTTTTTCATAATAATGAATCGCGTTATTTGGATCGCCCTTTTCATAAAACGCGCGCCCCAGTTTGTAATTCGCCTCCAGATGTTCCGGATTCAATTCAAGACATTTTTTGTAATGAATGATCGCCTCATCCAGATTCCCGATGGAGGAATAGGCATAGCCCAGGCAATTGTAAACCGCATCGCTTTCCGGTTTGAGGTTTCGAGCCTTCAGATAGTTCTCTATGGCTTGCTCATGCTCGCCAAGATCATCATAAACCATACCCAGGTTGATGTAGGCGTTCACGTATTTCGGATTCAATTCTATCGCTTTTTTGTAATATTCAATTGCCTTCTCGTAATCGCCTTTTTTCAAATGAGAGTATCCCAGATTGTAATACGCAATGTCAAATCCCGGATTGATCCGTATTGTCTCATTGAAATGAAGGATCGCCTCATCGACCTTTTCCTGATCGAGCAGAAGCGTTCCCAGGTTATTGTGCGCAAGCCATGCCTCCGAATTCAGCGCGATCGTTTTTCTCCACAGGGTCTCGAGGTTCCTGTACATCCCCTGCTGTTTCCAGGAAAGGGCGCCCAGGGAAAGGATCAATATTCCCGCTGCGATGGTTTGCGTCATTTTTTTCCGGGATGAATATTTATTGAGCGTAAAGGATATCATGCCCGTATAAAGCGAGATCATGCCAATGCTGGCAAGGTATTGAAAGTGATCGGCGACAAAGGAATAAAGCATGGGATACACATTGAAGAATCCGAGCGCGGGAAAAAGGGTCATGATGAAATACAACAAAGCGGTAATTGGTCCCCTTCCGATTTTATTACGCAGCGTAAACAACGCGCCGATAACGATCAGAACGCTTGCAGGATATAAATATTGCATGTGATTGCCTGCATCGATACGCCATTTGGGATAGATGAATATCAGGGGATGAGGAACAAGGAGTTTTCCCGCGTAAAACGATATTGCTTTTCCAGCGATCAGGCAACGCTCGAAAAAAGTCCAGTCCCATGGCGTTCCGGTTGCGCCGATCTGGATTTTTTCCATTCGGGCGGTAACCATACCCAGGATTCCTCCCAGTATGATAAAGGGAATCAGAAGGACAACATCGCGCATCCGGATTTTCCCTCGCTTCCACCATAAAACCAGGAGGATTGCGAATGGAAGAGTCGATGTCACGGTTTTGCTGAAAAGGGCGAATGCAAAAAGTATAAAAGAGAGAGCGTAGTAAATAAAAAAACGGCGCGATGACTTCATGACAGGCGCTTTTGGGGATTTTATATCAAGGGCGCTGTTTCCTTTCGCCCCTTCCATGAAATGGAAATACGAGTAAAGCGATAACAGGTAGAAAAAACCTGATAGAACATTCTTTCGTTCCGTGATCCAGGCAGCCGATTCCACATGCGCGGGATGAAGTCCAAAAACAAGCGCTGCCAAAAAAGCCCAGCTTATCCCCAGCTTCCGCAATATCAGGAATATCATCACTGCGTTCATGCCATGAAGCAGGATATTCACGAGATGATAACCGAATGCGTTATATTTCCAGATATGATATTCCAACCAGAAGCTGGTATGGACCATGGGGTAGTACTGGTAGGTAGAGCCGGGGTGGAGCCAGATTTTTATCAAGCCGTTCCATGTTTTGAGGTTTTCGTTTTTCAGGACATAATCGTCGTCATCCCAGATGAAGTCCGCTTTGAGGCTGGGGAAATAAAAAACCAAAACCAGCGCAGCGATAAAAATCAAAACCGCAATTCTTTTCTTCATCTCCCCCTCTCTTGAAGTCAATCTACTGAATATTGCTGGATATTCATACTATATTGTTACCCGATAATCCAAAGGATTATTCCCATTCCCTCATCCGTTGCATGAGCGCGCCCATGTCAGCGTAAATATTGGCGGGATTCCACCACATGTTGCCCTCCACGATCACGGGTCCCTTCTCCGTAACCGCCACATCCCACCCGATCGTGCGGATGGGCGGCAATTTTCCGGAAGCCTCCAAAACAAGTTTGCAGCACTGCTCCCACAGGGGAATGCGGAAACCTTGTATCATTTGATTTGTCCGGGGATGAACCGCCACATCCACAAATGGTCCTTCCGCCCCTTTCCGCGCCTTTGCCGCATCCAGAACGCCCGTTTCCACGCAAACCGGCGCGATCATGTTTCCCGATCCGCCCGAAAAAAAATTGTCGATGAAATTATCTCCGGATAAAAATCGCATAGCTGCCAGGAGAATATGCCGCTCCCCCCTCCTGTTTGTAAATGTGACCATCCGGATTGTCTGAAGAAAATCCATTTCCGTAAGCGAACGGATTTCCGCATGATTCCCGAGCCGTTCCTGTATGATGAAGCGGTCGTATTCCTCATCATCACGCATCAAATTGTAAATGTCTTCCGCCGCATAAATTTTTCCGGAAGCCTCCCGGAATTCCCGCCCCTTCCTCAAGAATATTTTGACTTTTCGCCCGAACGCGCCACGACAGGGCTTGATCACAAACTCCGCAGGAAGGTTTATCAGGATATATTTAATCCAGCCTTCCCTGGTTTCCAGATGCGCCCCATCCCATGACAAACCAGGCGTCTCTTTAAAATAAACGGCGTATAGCTCCGGCATGGGTATTCCCAGCCCTTTAAAGCAAAGATAGAAAAGCGATTTGTCTTCCGTAAGGCGCGACCAGCTGGAAGGATTCAATCTTTTTTGAAAATCCGTCATCTTTTTTTTGCTCATGAATCTGGTCAATTCAGAGCGCGGCATATCCGGATCGAAAAGCCCGAAACGAAAACTGTCTTCAGGAATATACCCATCCTTGAAACACAACCGTATCCCGCGCCCCAGGGAACGCAGGAATTTCAAACTGAAAACAGGGGCGATTTTTTCCGAGCTGCGAAAAATATCCTGCATATCTTTCATCCTGCTCAATGGTTTCCCAAGTCTTTTCAATAGGAATCGTATTCGCGCCATGTCTGTTTTTTCCTCAAATCCCTTCAGTTTTTCGATGTCATTCCCAGTTCCTTCATCTTGTTCAAAAGCGCTTGTCCCTTCCGCGACTGATTCGGAGGATCCCAGAACATATTCGCCTCGACTATCACAGGTCCTGTTTCGGTGATCCCGATATCCCACCCCAGCGTGCGGATAGGCAGGAATTTCGGCGCCGCTTCCAGGATCATGTTCCGCGTCTCTTTCCAGAAAGGGAGGACAAATCCCGTTATCGGCATATTGGACGCGGGATGCGTCGCAATATCATACAGAAGGACGCCCCGCAAATCCAATCCGGTTGCGGGAAGCAATCTTCCAGTTTCAAGTTCAACTCCGGCAATAAGATTTCTTGAACTCCCGCCGGAAAAATTGTCCCGCACCTGATTCCCCAGGATCATGCGAAACGAGCCGTGTAATAAATGGCATTTGTTTTCATAATCCACGAGAGAGCTGATCCGGACCGTTTGAAGAAAAGGATTTCCCGTGAGCCGTACGATTTCCGCATGATTGATCAGTCTTTCCTGGATTACAAACCTGTTATACTCCCGATCGCCCGCCATAAAATTGTAAATGTCTTCCGCCTTGCTGTTTCCTCCGTATGGCTCTTCGAACATTCCTTTTGATCTCTTGAAGATCCTGATCTTTTTTCCGTAAACCCCGCGGCATGGCTTGATGACGAAATCTTCCGGAACAATCCTCTCCAGGAAATCCAGCCAGTCATTCTTGTTGGAAAGGATGATGTCCGGCGACGCCCATCCGGATGACTTCCGGAAATACAGGGCATAAATCTGCGGGATCGGCAATCCCCACTCCCGCGCAAACAAGTAGAATATCCCCTTATCCTCCGTTACGCTGAACCATGACAT
The DNA here is from genome assembly GCA_016931135.1 of Candidatus Sumerlaeota bacterium. GTDB lineage: Bacteria > Sumerlaeota > Sumerlaeia > MWCT01 > MWCT01 > JAFGFK01. Next base: position 12,028 of record JAFGFK010000408.1, read on the forward strand.
GGGATTAATCCGGCATTGCAGCTCCATCATTTTCTTCTTGCTGAGAAATTGCCCGAGTCTTTCAGGCGCGTCGTCGGGATGCGTCAAATCCAACGTATAAACCTCTTCCGGCGTAAATCCCTCCTCGCGGCACAGCCGGAGCGTCTGCTTCAACGCTCCGAAATAATCTGTACCAAACACGCGATATAACCTGCCGCACCTCCTGGCAGCCTGAAATCCCGTCATGATCTTATGAAACAGATTGTTTTTTCCCATCAAGATTTTGCTCTTCTTCCCTATTGTAATATGAAAAATATCTCAGAAAAAAAGGCATGATTGAAAAACGCATATTCTTTTCACATAGAGCCCGAGCCAAAATCCTTCTTCAAATACGCCTCCCCTAAAACATCCTCTTCCTCTTGCGCATTTTTCCAATTCTCGAAACGCTCCATATGCTCCGTGGATATGGTTCCTTTCATCGTTCTCCTTTTCAGGGAAATATCAGCATATACGGTAGATCCTATCATCGCTTTTCCCGTTCGTTCGATCGTAAAATCGCTCTTCGGCATGATCTGAATATCGTCCCCGGTTGTCGTGAGCATGATGGCGCGCCCTTGCGCCAGCCGACCTTTCCAGATGCGGCTACCCGCATTAAATTGAATCATATCCATGGATTTCTTCGGATTTCCCTTTTTTATCTCTTCGATCAAGATCTTTATTTCGCCGGCAAGATCGGGAGAGACGCTGATCTTTCCCGTATGAGAAAATCGGTCGAATCGCTTGAAACTCTGGATTCCCCATCCGATCTGAATCACGCCCAGAACCGCAAAGAAAGCCTGTCCTTCTCCTCCCTGTGATATGTTCATGATCGTGATGACAATATTCCACATGCCGACTGTTATAAAGGCGACGCCATCGGCTATGAGCCCTTTAGGATTCGAGGTTACGAGAAGAAAAATGCCCTCGGCGAGGAGAAAAAGCCCGATCAAGCCCAGGATAAGATTCAGCGCGCTTTCCCCCATGCTCCAGAAACCGATTCCGCTGTTTATCAAGCCGAAAATGACGCTTCCTATCGCAGAACCGCGCGTATGCCTTCTGATGACCACCTGATCCGCCACATTCTGCAGGATATCAGGGTCCGCCCTGTTTAAATCGATTGCCATGTCTTTTCCTTTCTTATATTTTTTTGCCGAACCGTGATCATTTCATAAGCTCTTTTCCGATAGAAAAACCCTTCCCGATTTTCTCCCCTGTTTTGTAATAATTAGAATCCTTAGGCAGATAAATGATTGGTTTTAATTTTTCCATGTCAATCAGATCGCCTTCGCTTAGAACCGATTTATCCGCCTTCACATCCTTGATCTCTCCCACAAACATCGTGTGCAAGCCGATCTCATAAGCGTGAAGCAGATTGCATTCCAAAACCAGAGGAAATTCCTTTATATAAGGCGCATCGACCAGATTGCTCTTTACCGGCGTCAGATTCGTATCCTTGAATTTGTTTGTATCCCGCCCCGAAACCAGCCCGAAATAATCCGTCTCCTTCAAAAACGCCTCCGATGGCACATTGACCGTGTACGCCTTTCGTTTCATGATATTGCCATAAGTGTACGTCGCCTTTCGCAGAGACACGGTAACGCAAGGCGGATCCGAACAGCAGATTCCCGCCCATGAAGCCGTCATGACATTCGGCTTTCCCTCTTCGTCGTACGATCCGATCACCCACACCGGCGCCGGCGTGAAATGATTCGCCCCCAGCGATTTTTTTATATGTTCCTCCTTTTCCGACGCAGCCAGGGATTTGACAGACGCCTTTTCCAGCGCCTGCGCCGTTGCCCGCAATAGGGCGTTGGATGTCAATGTGGCTTGCGTCGCGGCGTCTATGCCCTCTACGCCTTGAGCGTCAACTATCTTTTGCGGTATGACGCTGAATGAATTGCCCGGCAGATTTTCATTGTGCCGTATGATCCGGACGCTTTCGATACGCCCCCCTGTTATTTTTA